>NZ_JAVXIY010000004.1:0-217719 GCF_036648155.1 Lactococcus sp.
TAAAGCGGCACGCGAGCTGGGTTCTGAACGTCGTGAGACCGTTCGGTCCCTATCCGTCGCGGGCGTAGGTAATTTGAGAGGATCTGTCCTTAGTACGAGAGGACCGGGATGGACTTACCGCTGGTGTACCAGTTGTTCCGCCAGGAGCACGGCTGGATAGCTCTGTAGGGCAGGGCTAAGCGCTGAAAGCATCTAAGTGCGAAGCCCACCTCAAGATGAGATTACCCATTCGTAAGAATTAAGAGCCCAGAGAGATGATCTGGTAGATAGGCTGGAAGTGGAAGAGTTGCGAGACTTGGAGCGGACCAGTACTAATCGCTCGAGGACTTTACCAAAAGAGTCAAATATAAAATGCTTATGGTTTAGAAGTTAGAAGAATTGTTATTTAGTTTTGAATGTTCAAAGTAACATTTAATGATTTGGTCATCATTGCGATGGAGATACACCTGTTCCCATGTCGAACACAGAAGTTAAGTCCATCTACGGCGGAAGTACTTGGGGGTTGCCCCCTGGGAGATATGCGAGTGGCCAAGTTTGGGAGTTTAGCTCAGCTGGGAGAGCATCTGCCTTACAAGCAGAGGGTCAGCGGTTCGATCCCGTTAACTCCCATTGGTTGTTTCAGCCATTAATTGAATAAAGGTTCTGTAGTGTAGCGGTTATCACGTCGCCCTGTCACGGCGAAGATCGCGGGTTCGATTCCCGTCAGAACCGTTAGTAGTAATACTAATGACTCGTTAGCTCAGTTGGTAGAGCATTTGACTTTTAATCAAAGGGTCGCTGGTTCGAGCCCAGCACGGGTCATAATTCCTAGCGGATGTGGCGGAATTGGCAGACGCACTAGATTTAGGATCTAGCGCTTAACGGCGTGGGGGTTCAAGTCCCTTCATCCGCATACTAGGTTATTAGCCGACTTAGCTCAGTTGGTAGAGCATCTGATTTGTAATCAGAGGGTCGCGTGTTCGAATCATGTAGTCGGCATTGTCGTAAGACACAAAGTTTAAGTGCGAACGTAGTTCAGGGGTAGAACACAACCTTGCCATGGTTGGGGTCGCGAGTTCGAATCTCGTCGTTCGCTTGATAAATCTCCCTACGGGAGTTTTTGTATAATACCCGGGGTGGCGGAACTGGCAGACGCACAGGACTTAAAATCCTGCGAGGGGTAACCTTCGTACCGGTTCGAAACCGGTCCTCGGGATATGGTAAGATTAATAGTTTTAGCTATTAATCTTTTTTTATTTTTCTTTAAGAATGGCTTAATAAAGCGGTTACTTTGGATTTTTGTGAGCTTGGACTAGAAAAAAACTTCACAAAATGCTATACTAGGTAGGTAAAAAAATATTCGGAGGAATTTTGAAATGGCAATCGTTTCAGCAGAAAAATTCGTACAAGCCGCTCGTGATAACGGATACGCTATCGGTGGTTTCAACACAAACAACCTTGAATGGACTCAAGCTATCTTGCGCGCAGCAGAAGCTAAAAAGACTCCAGTATTGATCCAAACTTCTATGGGTGCGGCTAAATACATGGGTGGTTACAAAATGTGTAAACTCCTCATTGAAACTCTTGTAGAATCAATGGGAATCACAGTTCCAGTTGCTATTCATCTTGACCACGGTCATTTTGATGATGCTTTGGAATGTATCGAAGTTGGTTACTCATCATTGATGTTTGACGGCTCACATCTTCCAATCGAAGAAAACCTTAAACTTGCTGAAGAAGTTATCGCTAAAGCTCATGCTAAAGGCATTTCAGTTGAGTGTGAAGTTGGTTCAATTGGTGGTGAAGAAGACGGTATCGTTGGTGAAGGTGAACTTGCTCCTATCGATGATGCGGTTGCAATGGCTAAACTTGGTGTTGACTTCCTTGCAGCAGGTATCGGTAACATCCACGGTCCTTACCCAGAAAACTGGAAAGGTCTTCACATCGATCACCTTGAAAAATTGAACAAAGCACTTGTTGAAGCTATGGGACACAATGTGCCAATCGTACTTCACGGTGGTTCTGGTATTCCTGATGATCAAATCAGAGAAGCCATCGCTAACGGTGTAGCTAAAGTTAACGTTAACACTGAATGCCAACTTGCTTTCGCAGCTGCTACTCGTAAATTCGTTAATGAATTTGACGCAAATGAAGCAGAATACATGAAGAAAAAACTCTTTGACCCACGTAAATTCTTGAAACCTGGTTTCGATGCAATTACTGCGTCTGTTGAAGAACGTATCGACGTATTCGGTTCAGCAAACAAAGCTTAATCAGCTTATAAAACATGATTAAATAAACGTTTGTCACTTGTGACAGGCGTTTTTTTGATAGTTTGCCACTTATTTGCCACAGCTTTTAGTATTTCGCTTGACATCAATTATAAAACGCATATTTTGTAAGGGATATTATTCAAATATTGAGTACTCTTTATTCTTCTAGTTTGTAGTAAGATGATACTTACCGCATTTAGCTACAAAAAATAGGACATATCTTATTTGATAAGTCCTATAAATATTAATCAATAAGTGTGTCTATAGATTCTGTTATTGTGTCACTTGTTTTCTTTGTGATGTGTGTGTAGATTTCTTCTGTGATTTTGCTTCCAGACTTGTGACCGATGTATCGCTGAATTGCAAGAAGTGGAACATTTTTTTCAGCCATGTGGCTAACAAATGTGTGCCGAAAGATGTGAGTACTTATGTGCTTTTTGAATGTAAGTTGATTATCAATGTTTATCCCAACTTTTTTGACATGCCCTGTTTTAGTAATTTTTCCTGTTTCAGATGAATTAAGAAAATTATTGATTACAGAGTAATGGAGAGGGGTACCATTGAAATCAGTTTTGTAAAAACTTTTTGAAGAAAATATCCAATTGTTATCTCGGTAGTCAGGATTACCAATTATGTGGTATTGATTAATTTCTATTTCTTCTTGAAGTAGAAGCAGAGCTTTCTTTGATAGCCTAATTGTACGATAACTTTGTTTATTTTTTACATCTCCTTCATAATTATCTTTCGATGCTCCCCCGTATGTTGCACGAGTTCGCTCAATCT
Source organism: Lactococcus sp. (assembly GCF_036648155.1). Taxonomy (NCBI): domain Bacteria; kingdom Bacillati; phylum Bacillota; class Bacilli; order Lactobacillales; family Streptococcaceae; genus Lactococcus; species Lactococcus sp. Next base: position 3,036 of record NZ_JAVXIY010000004.1, read on the forward strand.
TAACTTTACCAGTGTCAAAAGAGATAGCAGAGGTTTTAAGTCCAAGGACTTCTCCAATACGCATTCCAGTTAATACCTGAAATTCAAGAATCCGAGCATACTGACTATTATGTTTTCTGACAATGGATAGGACTTCATTCAATTCATTTCTTTCCAAGTAATGATTTTCAATATCCTTATTTTTAAGTTGTTCAAGTTGTTCGTTCAATCCTTTTTCTTCAACTGTGACATAAGGCATTGGATTTTGTTCAGGTAATATATAGTTTTTCTTAATAGCAAATTTATAGATAGAACTCAAATCAGATTTTAAGGATTGAGCAATTCTTTTTTTATTTCCTAAAGGATAATAAGTATCTAACATACTTTGGATTAATTCAGAACGAATATTTTCTAATTTACTTTCAGAAGGGATATATTTTAATAAGTGATTTTTAAATCTACCATTTTCTCCTGCTAAAGTTTTGGGAGCGACTTTCTTTTTTTGAATTCTATCATTTTCCCATTCATTCCAAATTGTTTTAAAATTTATATTTTCTGTTGAATGTAGAGAGAATTTAGTAATATTTTGATAGATTTCGTTTGCTAAATTTTGCATATCACGTTGAATAATGCTTTTTAGCTGGTTTGAAATAAATATTTTTCCAGTTTTTTCATATTTTTCCTTGATTAAATACCATTCTGAAAGAAATTCCCTTCTTTTATTTGTCAATGGATGTTTAAAACTTGAACGAAATTTTACCTCAATAAATTCTTTCTTATTGGAAGCTTTAACAGCTTTTTGTAGTATGTTACTAATTTTTATATTATTCATTTTCAAGCACTCCTTTTGTAACGATGTTCTTGTTTATAATATAAAAACTTTAATAAGCCTTCAAAATTAATCCATACTATCTTTTGACTTGGATTAATTACATATTGTTTGTATTTAGGGTCATTTCTCATTGCTGTGAGATATGAATCAAGGGTCTTTATTTTTAAGCCATCAAATCTTTTGAGTACAGCTGATTTATTTCCCCACTCCGCCAGACAGTTTTCAACGGGAATATATTTTATATTTATCATATTTACTACCTCATTTGTGTTAAAATGTAGGTAAGCACTTATCCGACTAAAGTTTGTGCTTACCAAAACTATGGGAGTCCTTTTTAGGACTCTTTTGTTATAATTTTTGGTTTTAGAAAATCAAAATCGTTCTCAGTTTTTGGATATATTCTAGGTAAGAGATATTGATTTAAGAGTTTTTCAGTAAATTCATTTTGATTGTCTGTTGAAAAGATTGCTTCTAAATCAAAGTTAACTTCTTCTTTCTCATAAGTACTAATATTTCTTACTTTTGGAGAGAATAAGCGTTTGGTTTGTGAGAGTTGGTAATAAACGCCACCCTCATAACCTTTGCCTTGTTGCTTTTCAGAGAGGTTTGTACAAAAGTTAATCCGTCTGATATATTGGTCTAATGCTTCATCTTTAAAAATATTAAAGAACTGTTCTGGAAGTTGTGTATTAGTAATCAATATCAGCCTAGGCACCACTTGCTTATTAGTGAATCGAGCAGACATTCGAGAAGTGTTAATCGGGTCTAAGAGTTTAAGCCAGTCTGCCTTTCGTAAAGAATCGGGGCGGATATCGTCTAATAGGATAATATCTTCTCCGTAATAGTCATCAAAAGGATTAGAAGAAGAAGCGGAGTAGATACGACTTTTAAACTTATTTTCTTTCGCATATTCTCGTACTTTTTGAGCAATTGTTCTTGCAAGATAGGACTTTCCAAGTGAGCTTTTTCCTTGAAAGTACATGACTGTTAATTTATATTTTCCTGTGGTTAAATCTTTTAAATTTTTAAAAGCTAGTCTTTCAGCGTAAGAATCAAAAGCTTGTTTAAATTGTAGCTTATGATTACTGTAAAGGAGAAATAAATCATCATCTGCTAAGATATCTTCAAGGAAAAGTTTGCCTTTTAAGATTTGCTGATTAATTAAATCTAAACTTTCATCGGTTCGCTTTCTTTTGACCGTGGCACTTTGTTTCTCAAATTTTTTAGTATTGATTAAAATAAAATTTGAATAATCAAGTGTTCCAAAGGTTTCGACTTCATGAGTGGGGTATTGGTATTTATCTGGTTGTTGAGCATGTGTAAGATAAGCGAGTTGATTTTCTTCAAAATACTTGTTCCCATTTTTAGGAATTTCAATATACTGCTCTTTAATACCCAGTATTTTTGCAATTCTAGCGAGGGTTCGTTTGTCAGAGTATCTACCGTAGAGATGAACATGAGGAAAGATGAATTCGTTTAAATCATTCTTGTCTAAGTAGTGAACAATAAGCGCAATACATTCTAATTTAACTTTTTCCGACTCTAATGTTTTGAGTCGATGATAGATTTCTTCAAAAATAAGGGATTTGTTTTCTTTCCAATCATCAAAAAGCTTTAGTTTATCTTCTTCCCAATTCCAATATTCTGCTTTTAATTGTTGTTCAAAAACAAATTGTTTAATTCGTTTGTCTTCCATATGGAATTTCTTTCTTAATAAAAATGTCTAGGTAAAAGGGTAAAAGTGTCTAGCTAGATTTACCTTGCCAGTGATCTAGACAGTAAAAAGTGGAGATTTTATTAGGAAGGTTGAAATTGACAAAGTGCTGTTAAGTGTTGGTGTGTTTGGGGTTACACCATTTTGTTGACAAGCCCTAAAATGATGTGCACGTAGAAAACTGTCTAGGTAAGCACATTTTTATCTTCTCTAGGGCATGACTTCCACAGGCTGTTTTGTTCATTCGCCAGCGTCTCCCATGTGGTCTGCCCTACTCGTCTTGTGCTTCGCAGACGTCAGGCATCCCCCATGGCTTGTCGCATTCACACATCCTGTGGTAGTCATTCGCCTTTAGATAAAGTGATTTTATCAGTTACGAGTTTAACACCTCGCCAAGAACTCATTCCCATATCCCAAAGTAATCGAACTTGTGGATTTGTACATTCAATAACGGCTTCTTTTTCTTCCTCTTTGTAGTCTTGAAGTTCATCTAGTCCACTATAGACCTCAATTGTGATAGGTTTTAACTGTGAAAGGTCAACACCAGCTCGTTCTAATACGAGCGCCGTTCCGGCATCAAGTGCTTGTAAAACAGCTTTATTCCCGTCTTTTGAAAAGCGAGATTTTGCAAAATTGACCTTAAATTTTTTAGGGATATCGAAGTTATTTTTATCAAGGTTAACTCCACCAAGTTTTACAGTATTGTCATTGAGTGTTAATTTATTATTATTCATTTAAATAGTCCTTTTTTCTTTTTATTGTTTTCTTGATAAGCTCTAAATTCTTGCGTTAGAGTATCAAGTCCTGTTTTTAGTGACTGATTTTCTTTTTTTAGCAAATCAATTTGTTTTTTTGTTTGTAATCGATAGTTGATAAAAGCTTGTGCTAAGTGATTATGCTTGCCTTGGATATGTTCTAAGGTCAGAAGTTGTGCATTTCCCCAGACTTCGAATACAGTTTGTTCTAAACCTTTATAATCAATTAATTGTGCCATTTTTTGGAAACATCTTACTTCTTCTGAATCGAAGTCAGGGACTTTTTGCATCTGATTTCTTCCAATTTCCACAGTTTTTTCTTCAAATTCATATTTTGCTAGATGTTCAATTTGTTTTTTCCAACGTTTAAGAGTGGAAACAGATTTGCCCAAGTCATGAGCAAGGGTTTGAATATCCATATTAATATACTCTCTCATATTTAATTTTCAAAGGTCAGTATGTTATAATTGGGTTGTAAATTTTATTAAGTCGTCTTTTAGCCTGCCAGCGAAGACGATTTTTTTATTATTGGTGGGTCGTTCATACTCAAATTCTCCTTTCTTGTGATAAAAATCTTTTAAGTACTAATTAAATATGCTATAATAGATTAAAAATGTATAACTAACACTTAAAGTTTTATCTACTGTTTTTATAATATAACATCAAAAATGCTATTTGTCAATAAAAAAGTATTTATTTCTTTTTCAAATAGAACTAAAAGGACTATATAATAAAATGATTGAGAATCTTGGGAAAAATATAAAAACCTTACGTGTGAAGAATAACCTTTCACAACAAGACCTAGCAGATGAATTAGAGATTAGCATCGGAGCAATTTCTAAAATAGAACGTGGGGTAAGCTTCCCTTCTTTTTCTAATTTGGAAAAACTTAGTCTCATTTTAAGAACCAATGCGACAGAACTTTTTTCAGATGATACTGAACGCCTAAAACATTCGCAAGGGATTGACTTTGTGACTCATAATGTGATAAATGAAATAAAAGTACTTGATAACATTCGGGGTATTCAAAATACGACAGATGAACAAGAAGTTCAAAATGTTTTAGTTGGACTTGTTAAACAAATTATGGAGGTCGTTCAGAAAGAAAAGCGTCATATTCTCTATGAATCACTCAATCATTATTTATTTTCATTACTTAATCAACTGAATATTGAAAAAATTTATGAGGATTCGAAGAATAAAGAAGTTGTAGAAAAACAGAGGGTTTATAAAAATTCAAGAGAGGAGCAATAATATGAGAATGTTAGGAGAACATTGGAATGAAGAACGAGGATTGTATGTTGTTGATGAGAGTACAGGAGAAGTTTATGAGCAAGATGAATTATTTGATTTAATGGAGGAAATATTTACAAACGGATTCGGACATGAACCAGAAATAGCCGAAGAAAATAGGCCTCTATATGACTCTATGAGACTTGCCTTGAAACAAAAAAATTTTCACAAAAGCCCTCTGGGTCAACTTTTTGGAATGTCAGAATTGGAAACTAGAACACTTGCTTATAGAATGAAATACCAACGTTCACAGCAAAAGTTAGAAATTGGTGAAGTTGCCTCTAAAGTGGGAGTATCTGAAGAAGAATATGCTAATTGGGAAATGGGAGAAAGTAAGCCAACTGATGCTCAATTGAAAAAAGTAGCTTGGGAGTTAGGAACTTCATTAAATTATTTAATGGCAAAGGCTGATGCTTCCCCAAAGTTCGAAAAATTTGATAAAGAAGGAAAAGAGCGTTTCTATCAAATTTTTCGAGGAAGTTTAGATAAGCTATCAGAACAATTATCAAACCATACTATTACAAAAGAAGAATTTGAAAAGCAAGAAAAATTAATATTAGAAGTTCTTGAAGAAGCTCCAAATGTGGAAGTTCGTAAAGCACGGATTGGTTCACGAGGAATTGCTGAAACGAGTAGTGGAAGAAGTTTTGCTTTTAACTTAGAAGAAATAGAACAAAAAGAAACTGATGAGTTATCTTAATTGCAGTGAAAAAAGAAGAGTTTAAGGACCCTGAATTTAAGAAATTGTTTTCTGTGATTCATTATATAAACCAATCTCATGAGCTAATGGAAAAGTTATGTCAAATGCTTAATCTATTAGAAATCCTAAATATATTATTAATTTATGAATAAAATAATACTTATCTTAGCTAACCTATTTTTTCAAAAATACTATTAAAATAATATTTTTTTATATGAAAAAATTGAAAACAGGTAATAAAAATGCTTTCAATGTTTAACTAATAAAAACCACTATATCAATGTAGTGGTTTTCTTATGCTATAAATTTTAAAATCTACAAGTCTTTCGCTAAATTACGTAAGTTATTTTAATAGATTCACTAACTTACACTGAACCTAGAATAACAAGCGAAGGCATAATCTGTTTTATTATAAAAGGTGAATTTGGATTTTTAAGACGTTCCAACATGGATAGTGCTGCCTGCTTACCCATAAATTCTAGATTTGTACTTACATTAGTAAGTTTAGGATTTGAAATTTGTGTAAATTCCGTGTTATCGAAGCAGATAATATTAACATCCTTTGGGACATTATAGCCTTCAGACTGTAGGTAATAGTTAAGAATATATGCTAGTCCAGAGTTTACACAGAACCATGCATCGGGCATTGTTTTAATTTTTTTTAATTTGGAGAAGAGTATAGCTTGATTTTCTTCAATTTCAGTAATTTGATATTCAGGTTTAGCTGGGAGTTTAAAATCTTCAAGAGTTTGGATGTACCCCCTGTAGCGTTCATAGTAAGAAGGGGAAAAATTTATATCTCCTATGAAACCAATATTTTTATTATTATGACTGATCAAATACTTAACTGCTTCGTTAGCACCGTATGTATTGTTAGTTAAAATACAATCTGCCAAGAATGCCTGATTATGGTGGTCTACAATGATGCAAGGAATTCCTTGTTGAGTTAGAAGAGATATGTAATCATTAGTAATATGTGATATGACAAATAGCCCATCACATTTTAAAAGCTCGTTAGGAAGTATTTTATTATCTATCATATCTTCTGTTACTATTACTCTTTCTGTAAGATATTTTTCACTAGACAAATTATATTCAATACTTCGGATAATTTTATCAAAAAAACTCACTTGAGAAAAAGCAAAGTCAGTTGCTAAAATAAGAAATCGACCTTTTTCTTTTCTGTTTTGTTTTATATACCTATATCCTAATTCTTCAGCTTTTTCTCTTACTAATAATTTAGTTTCTTCACTCACCCCATTTTCATTTCTCAAAGCCTGTGAAACGGAATTTTTTGATATATCAAGGGCATCTGCTATTGTTTGCATAGATATCTGTTTCATTATATTCACCTTACAATATTTATAGTTAATATGATTATATACTTTTAAAAGGCTGATTACAAAGGATATATATGTCTAAAAATCAAAAAGTAATTTTTTGTAATTAGTCAATAAATAACTTTACAAATTAAAATAATTTAGATAAACTAATGTTGTAAAGGAAAACGCTTACTAATTTTTAAAAATTGAATTTTAAAATATTAGAAGTATTATAAAAGGAGGTTCTGGAATGAACTTAAGAAAAATAGTTATTGGCTCAGCAATTGTTTTAGCAGGGGTAGGAGGACTAACTGCTTGTGGGAAATCAGGAAATAATGCAAGTAAAGATGGTAAAACTACAATCACTTTTTGGGCAGCCACAAATCCTACACAATATAAGTTTTGGCAAAATATGGCTAAAGATTATGAAAAGGCCAATCCTGATATTACCATTAAAGTATCACAAATGAAGGAAAGTCCAACATCTGAAGCCACCATACAAGCAGCAATTGCCTCAAATACGCAACCCACAATGTCTGAAAATATTTCACGCTCATTTGCTGCGCAATTAGCAGATAGTAAAGCCATTATTCCACTTCAAAAAGAAAAAGGATTTGAGGACCTCGTTAATAAGAGAAATATGTCAAAAACAATGAAAAATTGGGAGTTTTCAGGTGGAAATGAATATGTTTTTCCAATTTATGTTAATCCAATGATGTTTGCATGGAATACGGTGGAACTTAAGAAATTAGGTTTTGATAAATCTCCTACCACCTATTCAGAGGTTGAAGCTGTTGCAAAAAAAATGAAAGAAGAGAATTCAAAAAAAGTAATTTGGCAATCACCAAATTTAACAAATACTACCGGGTACCAACGTTGGTTTGATTTCTTCTTACTTTATAATGCTGCAAGTAATGGAAGTCAATTTGTTTCAAATAATGAATATAAAGCTAATTCAAAATCTCTTTCTCAAGTTTATGGATTTATGAGTGACCTTTCTAAAGTAGGAGCGTTGAACACTGATAAAACTGAATCTCCTTTTGAAAAAGGATTATCTCTAGCTTCAGCAACTGGGTCGTGGAATTTCCCATACTGGCATGAGTCATTTCCTAAATTACAATACGGAAAGACTTATGATATAACAATGCCACCGGCACCAGATGGAACAGATAAATCTAATATCAAGACTTTTGCTGACTCGAAAGGGATAGTTGTTTACTCAAAAGCAACGAAAAAGGAAAAAGAAGCTGCTGTGGACTTCATGGAATATGTTTTTAAAGATAGTAAAAATGACTTAGCTTGGATGAAAACTACAAGTTTAACTCCTGCTACAGAAAATGCAACTTCAAATAAAGAGTTTAAGGAATACTTTGATAAGAATCCTGTGATGAAAAAATATGCAGATGCAGTTCCTGATGCTATTCCTGCAATGGATAACTCAAAATACAGTGAAATTCAACAAGCTTTTAGTGAAAAAGCGTGGGTTCCTGTTGTAAATGGGAAGATGAATGCAGCAGATGCTGTAAAAGAAACTGAAAAATCTGTAAATAATATTTTAGGTAAATAATGTTATGCAAAAAAATAATAATAAACTTGGGTGGTTGTTTGCATCGCCATACTTAATATTTACTGCTCTTTTCTTCTTATTGCCGTTATTTTGGTCTCTATGGCTAGCTTTTACAGATTGGAATATGATTAGTCCTAATATAAAATTTGTCGGTTTATCAAATTTTATTAAGGCAATTAAGGAACCTGCAGTACAATCAGCTTTCTTTGTAACCTATAAATTTCTTATTATATTTGTCCCTATAGCTTTGTTTCTATCTTTAGGAGTAGCTCTTCTAGTTAACTCATTACCTAAGTTCAAAGGAATGTTCATGGTTGCGTTTTTCCTTCCTTACTTGTCTAGTGGAGTTGTAACAGCTTTAATCGTAAAAGGGCTTACGTCGTCGAATGGTCCTCTTTCTAATTTTATAGAAAATACGTTCCATGTCAAGGTAGACTGGTTTAGTAATCCCACTATTGCAATTCTATTAATTTCATTTATGATTGCATGGAAAATGGCTGGATACTACGGTTTGATTCTAATATCTGGTCTACAAAACATTCAACCAGAAATTTATGAGTCTGCAAAGCTTGATGGAACAACTCCTTGGCAACGTTTTTGGAAAATTACCTTCCCATTATTATATCCCGCTTTTTTTACAGTAACTATTTTAGCGGTAGGCATTAGCTTTGGGATTTTTACGGAAGTTTATCAGTTGACTGGAGGTGGACCAGATTTTGCAACAAATACCTGGCAGATGGAAATTTATAGCCAAGCTTTTGTAAATCTTAACTCCGGTTATGCTTCAGCAATCGCGCTTATGTCAAGTATTATTACTTTTGCTTCTATTGGAGTAATTCGAAAGCTTTTAGAAATGTGGGGAAGAAAAAATGGGTGGCAATAGTAAAAAACGTCTAACTGCGCTCTATTCTGTTACGATTATAGTGATGTTAATGATGATTTTTCCATATATCTATTTATTACTACAATCATTTGCGCCTTGGGATCAAGTAAATCAGCGCATCATCCCAACATCGCTAACTCTAAGAAGTTGGGAATTTCTGTTCAGTGGATCATCAACCTCCTCAGACGTTCCGTGGATTGGGGCAATGTTTAATACTTTCTTTGTAACAACAGTATCAACAGCGTTAATGATTGTAACAGCATTAATGGTTGCCTATGCTTTGGCTAAAGTATCATTTAAAGGTAAAAAGTTGATTGGAAATTTTGTTATTTTTCAGATGTTTTTTCCAGCAATCATTCTATTGATTCCACAGTTTTTAATTGTAACAAAAATGGGATGGATAAATTCTTATCAAGGGATGATCGTACCAACTGCAATAAGCCTATGGGCTATATTTATGTACACAAATTTCTTTAAAGCAATTCCTAATGCAGTAATTGAAGCGGCTCGCATAGATGGTGCAAATGATTGGATTATTTTATTTAAGATAATTTTACCTATGTCACGATCTATAACAACGGTAATTTTCCTCATGCTATATACAGATCGTTGGACAACTCTTCTTTGGGACATGATTATTTCAAAAGATGATGCAACTGTCACACTCAATGTATTGATATCGCAAATGTTCGGACCTTATGGTTCGTACCCTGGTCCAATGTATGCCGCAAGTTTACTACTTACAGCCCCAATTATCATTCTATTTCTACTATTCTCAAAACAATTTCAAAAGGGAATGGATTTTGCATTAAAATGATGTGGAAGAACAGGGTAAATGTTCTGATTTAAGGAAAAAAGCCAATGAATCATGTAGAAGTCAAACTTGATTTAATAAAGCTAATACATCAAAAATTTAAAACCAGTGCTTCCTTTAAAAAATAGAGTGCTAAGAAGTTGATTAGAGTTTTAATTTGAAGATACACGTTATGTTTATCAAAATTTTGAAACTCTGATTTAGTATATATTGAAAGAAGAAAAAATGTTTAATTCAGAGAATTTATTAAGTAGTTATAGAAAACTAAGTATAGGGTTACAAGCTGAAAAGCTTATATTTACGGGTGTAGAAGGTTATGATGTTTATAATATATCTGCTCCATTTCAACTAAATAAACACCTTGTTTTAGCTGGAAGAATTGAAAAAAGAGATTCTGAAAATTCTCATATTGGATTATTTAAGTATAATAGTGAGAAAAAAATTTGGGAATTTATCAAAGATAGTATTGCTTTGGAACTCCAAGATCCTTTTGTAACAATAATTGATAATCAAATTATTATAGGAGGTGTAGAGGTTAGATTTGAAGGTGAGCATGTTGCTAAGTGGCGTACAGTATTTTATCAATTAAATGATACTAATAAGGTGGTTCTAATTTTTGAAGGCCCTTGGGGAATGAAAGATTTGCGCATAAAACAATTAAACGACGGGAAAATATTGATTTTGACACGACCTCAAGGTGATAAGGGAGGACTTGGAAAGATAGGATGTACAGTCATTAATAGCATGTCAGATCTTACTATCAGCGCCATTGAAAGTGCACATTTACTAAAGAATCAGTTTATTGATGAAGAGTGGGGGGGAGCTAATGAGATTCATATTATGAATGGTAAAATACATGTTTTGGGTCATATTGGGAGTAAAGACAAGAGTAAAAAGTTGCATTATCGTGCTTTTGTTTTTGAAATTAATGAAAAATATACCCATATATGTAAGCCTAGAATTATTGCAGAGCGATCAGATTTTTTAGATGGTCCAATGAAACGTCCGGATTTAAATGATGTTGTTTTTAGTGGAGGCTTAGTTATAGATGGAGAACAAGCTATACTTTATGCTGGAACAAGTGATGCTGAAGCACAAAAACTTATAATTCCCAATCCATTTACGGATTAAAAATGAAAAATAGTGATGTTTACAATAAATTAAAAGTTTAAGAAGTTGAGATGTGATAAATGATTTGAAAAATACTTACCTTATTTAAAAAAAGATAATGGGGTTTTTAAGTAAAAGATAATTTTTATCCAAACTTTATCCTAGCTTCTTGCTTAAAAATCTTAATTCTAAAGAAAGACTTCCAAAATAATATTAAAAAAATAGTATAAGGTAGAAAAGGTTAGTTTATGAAAATATATAGATTTAAAGAAAATCCATTAATTACTCCTCTTGATGTTCCACCCCTACATAAAAATCATGAAGTGATAGGAGCATTTAATGCTGGAGTTGCAGAGTACAAAGGTGAGACAATTTTACTTCTGCGTGTTGCGGAAAGGCCTCTAAGTAATGTTGAAAATATCGTAAAGGCACCTGTTTATAATATTAAAAGTCAAAGCCTTGATATAATTGAATTTAGTACTTTAGATACTGAATATGATTTTAAAGATCCTCGTACGATTAAAAAGCGAAGTGATCTGATTGGATTCGAGTATCTCACTTCTTTATCATACATTCGTATAGCGCGTAGTAAAGACGGGCATAATTTTGAAATTGACGATGAAGCTTTTATATATCCATTTAATGAGTATCAGACATTTGGGATTGAGGATGCCCGCTGCACACAAATTGGGGATGAATACTATATTAATTTTACTTCTGTCTCACCAAAAGGAATAGTTGACTCGCTTGTAGTAACAAAAGATTTTGAGAGTATCGACTATCTAGGTAATATTTTTGCGCCAGATAATAAAGACATTTTAATTTTTCCAGAGAAGATTAATGATAAATATTATGCCTTACATCGTCCAGAATCTAGTAATTTAAATAAAAGAGATGTTTGGATTGCTACAAGCCCAGATTTAATATCTTGGGGAAATCATAAACATCTAATCAAGACAAGCGAAGGAGATTGGGATAATGGTAGAGTTGGAGGTGGTCTAGTTCCTATTAAGACGGATAAAGGCTGGCTAGAAATATATCATGGGGCAACAAAAGATAATCGCTATTGCATGGGAGCTATATTACTTGATTTAGAGGATCCTTCAAAAGTTATAGCCAAGAGTGATAAACCTATAATGGTACCCGAAGAATCATATGAGAAAGAAGGATTTTTTGGTGAGGTTGTTTTCGGATGTGGAGGAATTGTTAAAGGTGATGAACTAACGATGTACTACGGAGTTGCGGACACTTCGATGGCTGGCTGTAGAATTAAAATTAGTGAAATACTTGAGCAGTTAGACTGAAAAATGAAAGATAAAACAGGTGTTGAAGTACCTGTTTTTTTAAAGGAGGAGCATAGAAATGAAACAACTAATAGCGTTTGATCAAGATGATACAATAAACATTACGAAATTACCCATGGATAGAGAAATGGCAATTCTTTTCAGCAAACTTTTAGAAAATTTTCAGGTATGTATTATTTCTGGTTGCGACTGGGAAGTAATGAAGAAAAATGATATTGAACCACTGAATGAACTAGGGGCTAGGATAAATTTTAAAAACTACTATATTTTACCTACGACTGGAACACAATTTTGGAAATATTGTGGAAATAGAAACATTAAGTTACAAGATGACGAAATTAAAGAAGAGGGTTGGAAGAGAGAATATGCCCATTTTTTGACAGATGAACAAGTGGGAATTATCACTTATGAAATTGAAACAGCAGTACGATCTTTGGGCTATTGGTGTGAAAATCCCAAAGGTGATATTATTGAAAATCGTGGTTCACAAGTAACCTATTCAGCTCTTGGACAATGGGCTCTACCTGAGAATAAGCATGGGTGGGATCAAGATTTATCTAAAAGGAAAGAGATAGTATCTAGAATTGAAACTAAGTTGTCTTCTATTGGGGTACAAGTGAATATTGGAGGGTCAACATCAATTGATGTAACGTTGCCAGGTATTGATAAATCATACGGAATGTCGAGACTAATTGAACAGACAGGTATTAAAAAAGAAGATATACTATTCATTGGGGATAAGCTTCGTCCTGGCGGAAATGACTATCCAGTTAAAGAATTTGGAATTGATACAATTGAAGTGAGTAATTGTGAGGACACCAAATGGCTATTAAAAGGAATTTTAGGTATGAAATATTAGAAGTAATAATCATACAAATGCACTAGAGGTTAGAGCTATAGTAAGAAAAAAATAACAGTTTAATACGATAAAGTAGGAATAATTAATGATTTTAGTAACCTGCCATCCTAACCTATTTGCCTCAAATTTGCCACACTATTTTGAGTAACATTGTGGATTATTGAAAATTACTTAACTGAATTAGTAACGAGGGAATAGGTTCTATTTCCTGTTTAAGAATTATTTAGTATCTTTTGTTGTGTGAGATGGTAAATTCAGCAAACAAAGCTTAATTTGCTTGTGGAACTAATATAAAAATAGAAATTGCTATTAGGCAGTTTCTTTTTTTGATTTAAGAGTAGAATTATGAAAATGATATCTAACTGGTTTAGTTGCTGAATTATATTAAGGTTTAGAATGCGATATAAGTGTTTCAAGCCTTTTATATCTAAATTATTTACTCCATAGAAGAGATTTTTCAAGCGATATGTATCATATAAGATACATATGATAATTAAAAGTCTTTAAGTTGACTTGGGTGTTTAAAAGTGTTACAATTTTGTAAATGTTAGCGTCTTTAAGAAATGATGTTGAAATTATAATATTGTAAGCATGGAGGATAAAATACATTGGTAAATACGCAAGTGAAGCGAGTGAAAAAACAAAAATTTATTGCCGGTACTGCTCTGATTTTAGGTATGGCAACGTTTGGTGTGGTTGGGAAGGCTGATGACCTTTCTTCTTCAAATACAAATGGAGGAGTAGATAACTCAAAAGTAGATAATAATAATCAGGAAAGTGTAAAAAAATCTACTGAAAGTGTTTCATCAACGCTTGAGAATTCGAATATTGTGTCCGAAAGTAAAACCACCTCAACAGTAGATTCTGAAAGTGCGCCTTCCAAGGTGATTAGTACAGGGGTTCAATCAAATATACCAAGTACATCTGACTCATCATCACAGCCAAGTACATCTGATTCATCATCAAAACCAAGTACATCTGACTCATCATCACAGCCAAGTACATCTGATTCATCATCAAAGCCAAGTACATCTGATTCATCATCAAAACCAAGTACACCTGATTCATCATCAAAACCAAGTACATCTAATTCATCATCAAATAATAATTCAGCTACTAAACCATCTACAACGACACAAGCGCCTCCAGTAGCACCTTCTACGCCATCAGCAATACCATCTACAACGGCGCCTTCTAATTATTATCAGAATAATTCTTATAATCAAACGTCAACTGCAGCGCAAGTTCCTTATTCTTCATCAGATTCAGCAGCCTCTGTATATAGTGGACCTGTATTGAAAAAAATCGAAGCAGCTAAACCAATTGAAAAAATTGACTCTTCTAGTACAGAAGCTTTTATTAAGAGTATCGCGGATCGAGTGCGCATTTTGGCAGGTAAGAATAATTTATTTGCTTCAATTATCTTGGCGCAAGCGATTTTAGAATCTGGTTCTGGCCAAAGTAATATGACCCAACAATATTTTAATATTTTCAATATTACAGGTGCCTATTTAGGAAAATCAATTTCATTTGAAACAGAAGAATTTTCTGGAAATAATCCTTATTATATTGAGCAAAGTTTTAGAGTTTATAGCAACTATGACCAAGCTTTAGATGATTATATCAACTTAATGATTAAGGGAACAACTTGGAATTCAGAAATTTACGCTGGTGCTTGGAAATCTCATGCAAAAACTTATCAAGAAGCAGCTCAAGCTTTACAAGGTATCTTTGCTACAGACCCTGAATATGCTCAAAAATTGATTGAAATTATTGAAGAATATAACTTGAATTTTTATGATAATGTCGACAGTACGACTCAAGTTTTAGATAGTAATATTCCAGAAAGTCCACTTGTCGCTTCAAAATTAGATTCATCAACTTATCCAGATTATAATGGGGTGGAATATCCTGGAGCGGATAGTTATGCTTTCGGTAACTGTACTCAATATGTTTATAATCGAATTATTCAGCTTGGTGGACAAATTGGGACTCATATGGGTAATGGTGGAGAATGGGGTATCAATGCTCAAACTCAAGGCTACTTTACGACAACTGTTCCTACTGAGGGGGATGCCGTCAGTTTCCCACCAGGTGTAGCTGGTTCTAGTCCAGAATATGGACATGTAGCTTTTGTTGAGAAAGTTTATCCTGATAATTCTATTTTAGTTTCTGAAATGAATGTAAAAGGAAATAATATTGTCAGTGAACGCCATATTTCTGCCGGAGTGGCTGCTTTAGCAACTTATATCCAACCTAAATAATTAGTAATGATAGAATAAAAAAGAAGAGATTAAAAATCAGCCCAAAGGCTGATTTTTATTTGGCAAAAGTTTGAGATAATAAGTGTACGAGATAAAGACAATCTCAATAAAAAAGTTTTTAAGATATTGAATGCTTGAATGAGCAGAGAAAGGATCTAAAAAAATGGCTAATAAAAAAGATAGAATAATGGATTTGATGCGTCGTGGAATTATCACGGAAGATGAAGCTTTAGAGCTACTTGAAAAAAATGGTTCAGTTGATTCAGAAACTTCGGATGAAAAAACAGATTCAAAAGAATTCTCATATACAGACAAAGAAGGATATGTTAATCACGATGTAGATTTTCCTGATGCAATGAAAAATGTTGCAGAAAGTTTGTTTGCTAGAGGAAAAGAAATTTTTCAAGGGGTAGCTAAATCAGTTGATGATAATATTGATTTTTCAAAAGGGTTTCCAAAAGTTAAATCAACTTCTCATATCGTAGAAAAAGATATTGAAGAAGATTTCAAAAAAATTGATCTCAATCTTAAAAGTGGTAAGGTAAGTATTTTACCTGGTGAAAATGCTCATGTAAAAGTAGAATACAAAGTTTACGGGGCAGTTGAAGATGGAAATGTAGAAGCTTATATCGCTGAAAAAACTAAACTTGAAGTTGAAGATGATGTGCTTGAAATTGAAGCAAATGGTCGAATTTCTGCAGATATTGAACTCTATTTACCAATTAAAGATTACGAAAATATCGAAATCAATGCACCTCATGCAGAACTTAAAGTTGAAAAAATTTCAACTCAAAAATTAAACATTAATCTCATTAATGGGACAGCTGAAGTTGTCGAAGTAAATAGTGATGAATTAAAAATTAATAATAAAAATGGTGAAATCAAGGTTCTTGATGGAACAAATTCAGATTTGGAATTAACTGCTGTTAATGGTAATATTAGAATTACGACAGCTTTCGAATCTGGTGATATCTCACTCGTTAACGGAAATATTTTGTTGACCGAAAAAACAGGAACGGCTCACAAATTAAACGTTAAAAATGTAAATGGGGACATTAAAGTTTCTGTGCCTGAAAGCTTAGGGTTAGTTGGACATGTTCGGACAGTCTTTGGCGGTTACAAAACACGTTTAAATCTTGATAGTCCATTTGAAGCAGGACGTAATGGTGCAGCTGTTGTCCGTCAAGGAGCAGAATCATTAACCTTCGAATTCGAAACGAAATCAGGAACAATTTGGCTTAAAGATACTGAAATGACTGACAAAGAAGAAAATGAATAATATTTTACTGACAGGATTTTTATAAGAGTTCTGTCAGTAAATTTTGAGAAGAAAGGTGAGAAATGGCTAAGAAACCTCTGAAAAGATCAAGTAGTAATCGAGTTATAGCAGGAACCGTCGGGGGACTTGGGGAATACTTTGGCTTGAGCCGTATAGTAATTAATGTAATTCGGGTTCTGATTGTGCTTGGTACTTTCGGAAGTTGGGGAACATTACTCATTGTTTATGTGATTGCGAGTCTATTAATGACACCGTCACAGGGATAACTCAATTATTAAAAGAAAGGATAAATTATGTCTCAAAGACAATTAACAAAATCGGTGACAAATCGTCGAGTGAGCGGTGTCATTGCAGGGATTGCAGAATATTTTGGTCTAGGTCGTGATGTTGTGACGATTCTTCGGATATTGTTTGTCGTCCTAGCTTTTGGTAGCTGGGGTGGCTTGATTCCCTTGTATTTCGTAGCAAGTTGGATTATTCCAAGTGCTAGACCACGAAATTACTATGATGATTCAGAAAATGATTATCAAGAAAAATGGAACCGCAAAGCGCAACATTTTGATGAAAAAATGGATCGTTGGTCAGAACGTTATTCAGATAAAATGAATAATTGGGCACGCCGTTATGAAGATAAAGGGCGCCAAAATCAACAAGATTCAAATCAATGGGGAAATCCGTGGGAAGAACCCAAAGGTCGTAAGACTAAAGAAGCTCAACCAGTTGAAAAAGAAAAAGAAGATGACTGGTCAGATTTTTAATAAATTTAACTGACAGAACTGTAAGTTCATCATAAGTTGTTCTGTCAGTCATTCATAACTGGTCCACCATGACCTAAAACTGGCCTCCTATATAATATAATAATAATAACTGGAAAAATGGACTTGATTAAGTCCATTTTTTTAGTGATATTTCACCGCTGGAAAGTATTTTTTGTTGACCATTAGCAAGCTTAACAATAAGCTCACCGTTGGAAGTCAAATCTGTAGCGATTCCTGAAAAGTTCTGACCAGATTGGACAAACTCAACTTCTTTTCCAAGAATAAAAGAGTGTGATTTATAGATTTCAAAAAAAGTTCCAGTGGATAGACGATGAAACTCTGACCAGATTTCGGCAATTAATTCTGAACGGTTGATGTTTGGTTTTTCATTGTAAAATAGAGAAGTTGCTTTATTCTCGATTTCAGGTGGAAATTGGGAAATAGAAAAATTAATTCCGACTCCAATTACAACCTGAGTTTCCTTAGCTGGATTTAGAGAAGTTTCGGCAAGGATACCGACAAACTTTTTATTATTTAAATAAAGATCATTAACCCATTTGATTTGTGGTTTTTTGTCAGTAAGTTTTTCAATGGCTGACACAACCGCGGCACCAGTAAGTAAAGTAAATTCTGGCAATTTTTCTGGTGCAACTGATGGCATAAGAGACAAACTCATATAAATTCCACCGGAGTCCGCAGCAAAATACTGACGGCCAAATCGACCATAAGTTTGATTTTGTTTTTCTGTGAGATAGAGACAATTTTCTTGACCATCTAATTTGGCATCTTTTTGAGTTGATTCAGATTCAGCAACAATCTTAACATCAGATAACCAAGGATTTTTTTGTAAAATGATAGATTTTTCGAGTTTGTCATTCATTTTTTTATTATATCAAAAAACTATTCTCTTATTCTTTTTTGCGATTTTAAAGCTGATGAAAGTTTTCAGAAAAGTCTAACGATAGTAAGTATTTGACTTTCAATTGTCTACGGAGTATAGTTTTATTAGAACAAAGTTAGGAAAGGGAAAATAACTTGGTATTTGAAAAAACAGTCTTGAACAAAGCACTTGCAGTTGCTTTCGATATCCCCATTGCAGTGACTTATTGGGATGGAAAAACAGAAAAGTATGGTGAAGGCGAAACGCAAGTTCACATCACTTTCAATAAAAAATTCTCATTTAGCGATTTATCATCAATGCCAACCTTGGTATTAGCTGAGGCTTATATGAATGAAGAAATTGACATTGAAGGGAGTATCCAAGAGCTTGTTGCATCAGCTTACCGTAAAGCGGGCAGTTTTTTAACTGACCAATCTGGCTTTGGTAAATCAATGCTCAAACTTTTGGGAAATCATTCTCAAAAACAATCTCGTGAAGATATTCATAGTCATTATGACATCGGAAATGACTTTTACAACAAATGGCTTGATCCAACAATGACTTACTCATGTGCATATTTTGAACATGAAGAAATGACACTTGAAGAAGCACAAATTGCTAAAGTTCATCATATCTTGGACAAACTTGATAGCAAACCTGGTGGACGTTTACTTGACATTGGATGTGGTTGGGGAACTTTGATGTTTAAAGCCGTGCAAGAATACGGACTTTCAGCAGTTGGAGTGACGCTTTCTGAAGAACAATATTATTATGTTCGTAAAAAAGCTGATGATTTGGGACTTTCTGACAAGGTTAAAGTTTACTTAGTTGACTATCGTGACCTCAAAGAAGAGCCATTTGATTACATTACCTCTGTCGGAATGTTTGAACATGTTGGGAAAGAAAACTTGGAAATGTATTTCCAAAAAGTGTCTGATTATCTCAAACCAAACGGTCGTGCCTTGATTCATGGAATTACTGGTCAACACCGTGGTGCCGGAGTGGACCCATTTATTGAAAAATATATTTTCCCCGGAGGATATATTCCAAACATCGCTGAAAATGTTGAGCATATCATGACAGCTGGTTTGCAAATGGATGACCTTGAACCTCTTCGCCGTCATTACCAAAAAACCCTTGAAATTTGGAATGAGAATTATCTTGAAGTATTTGGTGAAGTTGAAAAAGAAATGGGTAGACCATTTGCTCGCATGTGGACTCTTTATCTTCAAGCTTGTGCCGCAAGTTTTGAAGCTGGAAATATTGATGTCGTTCAATATCTCTTGACCAAAGGAGCCTCAGGACAAGGCTTGCCAATGACACGCGAATACATGTTTAAAAAACATTAAGTTTGACAATTGATAAGTTGAAAAGCAAGACCATTCAGTGTTTCGGGTCTGAATTATCATAAGAACAACTTATTTCAAATTTACTGATGAAAATACTAGCATATCTGTAAGCGCTGAAGCGCCAACGGCTATCCTATGATGAAAATACTAGCATATCCGTAATCGCTATCCATGCACTTCGTGCTACCTGAAGCATTTGCTTGTAGGGCGAATCGTCCATGGTTATTCTATGACAGAAATGAAACTCATCAGTAAATTTATTTTTAAAACATGTTAAGGAAAGAGTGCATTTTTTCCAAAAAAGAGGTAAAATAAGAGAGTTACGAGTCCCGAAAGGATTTGACCTATTTTAAAAATTACTGATGAAAATACTAGCATATCCGTAAGCGCTGAAGCGCCAACGGCTATCCTATGATGAAAATACTAGCATATCTGTAAATTGCTGAAGCAATAACAGCTATCCTATGACAGAACTTTCTGTCAGTAAAATTGAATAAGTTTAAAGACGCCTTGTAACCAAAATTTAGATTGGGGGACATTTTTAATGTCAGAAAAACATTTATTTACATCAGAATCAGTATCAGAAGGCCATCCAGATAAGGTTGCTGACCAAATCTCAGATGCCATTCTTGATGCCATTCTCGCACAAGACCCACAGGCACACGTTGCTTGTGAAACGGTCGTATATACAGGGACAGTCAATGTCTTTGGAGAAATATCAACATCAGCTTACGTTGATATTGCCCATGTTGTTCGCGAAACCATCAAAAAAATTGGCTATACTGATAGCGAAAATGGTTTTGATTACAAATCAGTCGGTGTTCACGTCTCACTCGTTGAGCAATCAAGCGATATTGCTCAAGGGGTAAACGAAGCTGAAGAAGTTCGCGATAAAAATGGTCAGTTAGTTGACCCACTTGATTTGATTGGTGCTGGTGACCAAGGAATGATGTTCGGTTTTGCAACTAACGAAACTGCCGAATACATGCCACTTGCCATTTCACTTTCACATAAATTAGTTAAGAAATTGGCTGATTTGCGTAAATCAGGTGAAATTTCATACTTGCGTCCAGATGCAAAATCACAAGTGACTGTAGAATATGATAATAATGGAAAAGCAAAACGTGTTGATACCGTTGTTATCTCGACTCAACATGCTGCTACAGCAACAAATGAAGAAATTCATGATGATGTGATTAACAAAGTGATTAAGGCTATTATTCCTGCCGAACTTTTGGATAATGAAACAAAATACTTTATCAATCCAACAGGACGTTTTGTTATCGGTGGTCCTCAAGGAGACTCAGGTTTGACTGGCCGTAAGATTATTGTTGATACTTACGGTGGTTATGCACCACATGGTGGTGGGGCCTTCTCAGGTAAGGATGCAACTAAGGTTGACCGTTCAGCTTCTTATGCGGCTCGCTATGTGGCTAAAAACATTGTGGCTGCTGGACTTGCTGATAAAGCTCAAATTCAACTTTCTTATGCGATTGGTGTGGCCACTCCTACATCAATCAATGTTGAGACTTTTGGTACAGGTAAAGTTTCAGATGATGAACTTTTGGCCGCAATCCGCAAGGTATTTGACCTCCGTCCAGCAGGTATTATCCAAATGCTTGACTTGCTTCGTCCAATTTATGGACAAACAGCAGCTTATGGGCACTTCGGCCGTACGGATATTGAATTGCCATGGGAACAAACGGACAAGGTTGAAGAATTGAAAGCTGTTTTAGGTAAATAAAATGCCTCGCCGAACTATGTTCGGTCTGACCTGACTTTGTCAGCTCCGCTGTCCGTTTTGTCTATCCGCTAAAGCGAATGACAAAAAGGCACTTCGGCCGTACGGATATTGAATTGCCATGGGAACAAACAGACAAGGTTGAAAAATTGAAAGCAATTCTTGAAAAATAATAAAAAAGCGGATTTCCGCTTTTTTATTTTCAACGAGTAGAGTTGCTTTCAATAGAATACTTAATCCTGTAAAATAGAAGTAACGATAAAAAAAGGAGCTTCTATGAAAAAAATAATCACTAAAGACTATGCAACGATGAGTGAACTTGCTGCAGCGATTGTTCTTGATAAGATGATGCAGCCAAAAAGAGTGAATCTTTCGCTAACAGCGGGGAATACTCCTCTTGGGATGTATGAGATTCTCTTTGATCGACTTCAAAAAATGAATTTTGACCGCTCAAATATCCATTATTATAATTTTGATGAAGTGCCTCTTGCTGGAGAACGTTATGGTTTGACAATGAGTGCTTTAAAAATGGCTTTTTATGACCGAGTGCATATTGATGATGGGAATCTCCATGAGTTAAATTCTCAAAATAATCAAGTTTTTGATCAAAAAATCTTGCAGGATGGTGGGATTGATTTGATTGTCATGGGGATAGGAGAAGATGGTCATTTTTGTGCAAATATGCCAGGACATACAAGTTTTGAGCGAGAAGTTTTTGCTGTTCCATTTGAAGAAGGGGATGAAATTTATCGGTCAATCAAAGAGCTGACAGATAAAGAACCGGCTTCTCCTTATGTCACTTTTGGGCCACGAACAGTTCTAGCAAGCAAGCAACTTTTAGTCTTTGCTGATGGAAAAAATAAAGCAGAGATTATGAAAAAAGTTCTTGAAGGACCAATAACGGAGGAAGTTCCTGCTTCGATTTTGCGAACGCATCCAAATATTACTTTTATTTTAGATGAGGCAGCAGCAGCTTTACTTGAAGATTAAAGAATAAATAAAGACAGTTATTGAAGTAGCTGTTTTTATTTATTCTCTTTGAAGTCTATTTATCATGACATAAATGACTTTAAAATATTCTGAAAGCGTTACACTATCTTTCATTGAATATTGAAGCTTAAAATGATATAATTAATGAGTGTTTTGCTATGCAAAATACATTAATTTATAATCAAACTGTGAGTAGAATTTATTGGAATGATTACTCACTTTAGAGGAGACTAATGGACATTATTTCTATCGTTCTCTTGGTCTTATTGGTTGTATTAGTTGTCGCATTTATTTTTTATGCCCAAAATATTAAGAAAAATAAGCAAGATGCTGAATCTCTTTTTAACGAAGCAGAAAATAAAGCAAATGAGGTGATGGCGAGTGCTAAACGTGAGGCGGAGTCTTTGAAAAGGGAGGCTGAAGCCTTCAAAAAAGAAGCCCGTTACACCCTTCGTGAAGAAGAACAAAAGCAACGTCGCGAAATCGAAGATGAATTTAAGCAGGAACGTCAGGAGTTAAAGGAGACTGAAAAGCGCCTAAAACAACGTGAAGAAATCTTAGACCGTAAGGATGATACCTTAACGAAAAAAGAAGAAAACTTAGATTCTAAAGAGGAAAACCTCGTTAGAAAAACTGATACGCTCAGTAAGCGAGAAGAACAATTAGCGCATATTGAAGAAAAGAAACGACTGGAATTGGAGCGTATTTCAAATTTGAGCATGGATGATGCTCGTGAAATTATCTTGAGTGAAACCCGTGATGGTTTAACAAAAGAGATGGCTCAAACAATTCGTCAAAGTGAAGAAAAAGCTCAAGCAGAAGCAGATAAAAGAGCTAAAAATATTATTTCACTTGCCATTCAACGTGTTTCATCTGATTCGGTAGCTGAACAAACTGTTTCAGTTGTCAATTTACCAGATGATGGCATGAAGGGTCGAATTATCGGTCGTGAAGGTCGTAATATTCGTACTTTTGAAGCTTTGACTGGAATTGATGTCATCATTGATGATACGCCAGAAGCAGTTGTACTTTCAGGATTTGATCCAATTCGTCGTGAAATTGCTCGAATGACACTTGAACAATTAGTTCAAGATGGTCGAATTCATCCAGCTCGCATTGAAGAGTTGGTTGAGAAAAATCGTAAGGCCCTTGATCACAAGATGCGTGAATATGGGGAACAAGCTGCATTTGAAGTGGGCGCGCATAATTTGCATCCTGACTTGATGAAGATTATGGGACGTTTACACTTCCGTACTTCTTATGGTCAAAATGTGCTTGACCATTCTGTTGAAGTGGCTCATATTGCTGGTAATTTAGCTGGTGAAATGGGAGAAAATGAGGCTCTTGCCAAACGTGCAGGATTCTTGCATGATATTGGTAAAGCACTTGACCATGAGGTTGAGGGAAGCCACGTTGAGATTGGTACAGAACTTGCACGTAAGTACAAGGAAAATCCAATTGTAATCAACACAATTGCTAGTCACCATGGCGATACAGAACCATTAAGTAACATCGCAGTACTTGTTGCAGCAGCAGATGCATTGTCAGCAGCACGTCCTGGAGCTCGTCGTGAATCAATTGAAAATTACATCAAACGTTTGAAAGACCTCGAAGCAATTTCAACAAGCTTTGATGGTGTGGAAACAGCCTTTGCTCTGCAAGCTGGACGTGAAATTCGAGTGATGGTTAAACCAGATAAATTGACGGATGACCAAATCGTAATTTTGGCGCGTGATGTGAAAAATCGAATCGAAGGTGAGATGGATTATCCTGGTAATATTAAAGTTACCGTTATCCGAGAAACTCGAGCGATTGACTACGCAAAATAAAAAAACTGTCTTAGGACGGTTTTTTTATTTCGGATTACTAAGTTATATATCTTTTGGGTTACAAAAGCTAGTTTCTAGAGTGGAGTTTTGATAGAATGAACTTAATCGTTGATTTATATAGAGAATTAAAGATATATCGGAGGAAAAAATGCGTGAGCGTGGTTTATTAATTGTTTTTTCTGGGCCTTCTGGTGTTGGAAAAGGAACAGTTCGTGCTAAAATTTTTGAAAGTGATAACAACTTTGAATATTCAGTGTCGATGACAACAAGAAAGCAACGTCCTGGTGAAGTAGATGGAAAAGATTATTATTTCCGGACACGTGATGAATTTGAAGAAATGATTCGCAATGGACAAATGCTCGAATATGCTGAATATGTTGGAAATTACTATGGCACACCTTTAACTTATGTCAATCAGACATTGGATGAAGGAAAAGATGTTTTTCTAGAAATTGAAGTGCAAGGTGCACTCCAAGTGAAAGAAAAAGTTCCAGATGGTGTTTTTGTCTTCTTGACTCCACCAGATTTGGAAGAATTGCGTGGACGTTTGGTGGGACGTGGAACAGATTCAGCTGAGGTCATTGCTTCACGACTTGAAAAAGCAAAAGAAGAAATTCGGTTGATGAGTGAATATGATTATGCGGTTGTCAATGATAAAGTTGAACTTGCTGCTGAACGTGTCAAGAAAATTATTGAGGCTGAACATTATCGAGTGGACCGCGTGATTGAACGTTATGTTCATATGATTGATGATGTAAAAGCTTAATATAAAAAATACTGACAGCCAAGTCAGAAATATTAAAATGAAAAGTTTAGAAAATGAGGTAATGGATTATGATGTTAGAACCTTCAATTGACAAATTATTGGATCAAGTGGACTCAAAATACTCTTTAGTTGTTTTGGAAGCAAAACGCGCTCATGAATTGCGTGATAAAGAACGTCCAACAAAAGAATTTAAAGCCGTAAAACGGACTTTGCAAGCTTTGGAAGAAATTGCTGATGGAACAGTTAAAATTCACCCAGCACCTGAATTGAAGCGCGAAACTTTGGTTGAAAAACGTGAGTTGGAACGTTTGCAAGCGAAAATGAAAGAACAACTTATCAAAGAACAAATTGCAAAAGAAGAAGCTGAAGAAGAAGCAAAACAAAAAAATAGTCGTGCGGCTAAAGCAGCTGCTGCAGAATAATTTTTTAGGCGTCAATTGGCGCTTTTTTTATTTTGTTTTACTGATTTTTATTAATATTAGCGGATATAGGACATCTGACAGAATCAAAGTTTATTCCATTGTCTAGTCGTAATTGGCAAATATCAAATAGTGAACTGTGTTATAATTAAAAGAAGAATTACGGAGGTCAAAACTGAATGAAAATTGCTAAAGTAATCGTTGACCTGCCTCTGATGCAGACTGATAAGCCTTTTTCTTATGCCATTTCAAAAGAATTTCAAAGTTTGATTGAACTGGGAATGCGGGTTCATGTTCCTTTTGGGACAGGAAATCGTTTGGTTCAAGGAATTATTGTTGGGATTGAGGAAGAAAAGGATGCAGAAAATTCGTCAGTAAATTTGAAAGATATTGCTGAGTTACTGGATGTTGAACCGGTACTGACCGAAGAACAACTCTGGTTAGCTGATGAAATGCGCCACTCGGTTTTCTCATATAAAATTTCTTGTTTGAAAGCGATGCTGCCTAATCTTTTGAATTCTAATTATGACAAACTCTTGAAATCTGCTGACGGAGCTGTCAGCAAATGGTCACAGCTGACAGAAGAAGAAAAAATTTCGTCAGCAAAAGCGGTGCGTGCTGGACAGCTGTCAGTAGAATATTTAGCCAAATCCAAAGAAAATCGGAAGACCGAAAAATATTTATCTATTCCGGATTTGGAAAAATTGGCTGAATTTGAAATTGAAAAACGAGCGAAAAAACGCTTGGAACTAAAATATTTTCTCTTACGAATGAC
This sequence comes from Lactococcus sp., assembly GCF_036648155.1. Lineage (NCBI taxonomy): Bacteria > Bacillati > Bacillota > Bacilli > Lactobacillales > Streptococcaceae > Lactococcus > Lactococcus sp. The sequence continues at coordinate 29,218 of NZ_JAVXIY010000004.1, forward strand.
CGAAGAAAAAATTGCTCTAAAATCTTTAAATTTTTCTTCACAAATTATCAAATTTTTCATTGAGCATGATTTGGTCAAAATTGAAGAAGTTGAAATTTCTCGGACAAAAGATAAATTTGAAGCGATTGAAAATGACAGCGCCAAAGTGCTGAATTCTGAACAAGAATCAGCTTATGAAAAAATAATTGCTTCTTCTGACAAACCATTTTTGTTGGAAGGTATCACTGGCTCAGGTAAAACAGAAGTTTACTTACAGACCATTGACCATTTTCTACAAATGGGAAAAACGGCCATCATGCTTGTGCCGGAAATTTCACTGACGCCGCAGATTACCAATCGATTTATTGCTCGTTTTGGTGACAAAGTGGCCATCATGCACTCAGGTTTGTCTGACGGTGAAAAATATGATGAATGGCGTAAAATTAAGTCTGGCAAAGCTCAAGTCGTTGTCGGTGCTCGCTCGGCAATTTTTACGCCAGTCGAAAATTTAGGTATTATCATCATTGATGAGGAGCACGAAACTTCCTATAAGCAAGATTCTAGTCCGCGTTATCATGCCAGAGATATTGCACTTTTGCGAGCAAAATGGCATGGAGCCACCCTAGTTTTGGGTTCAGCAACGCCAAGTTTAGAATCACGGGCGCGTGCCATGCGTGGCGTTTATGAGCTTTTATTACTGACAAAACGGGCAAATGAAGCGGCAATCTTGCCAGAAATTAAAATCATTGATATGCGCAGTGAAATTTCTGACCAGTCAGCAAATTTCTCACAATCATTACTGACAAAAATTAAAGAAAAAATTGACAAAGATGAACAAGTCATTTTGATGCTGAATCGTCGAGGTTATTCTTCTTTTGTCATGTGTCGAGAATGTGGTTTCGTTGTTGATTGCCCCAACTGTGATATTTCTTTGACCCTTCACATGGACACCAGAACGCTGAATTGTCATTATTGTGGTCACGTTCAAGGCATTCCTCAAACTTGTCCCAACTGTCAATCACGAAAAATTCGTTATTATGGTTCTGGAACGCAAAAAGTCGAAGAAGAACTTCGAGAAATCATGCCTGAGGCTCGAGTTTTACGAATGGATGTGGATACCACTCGAACGAAAAATGCTCACGAAAAAATTCTTGAAAAATTTGGTAACCATGAAGCTGATATCCTTTTAGGAACTCAGATGATTGCCAAAGGTTTAGATTTTCCAAACGTGACTTTGGTGGGTGTCATTAATGCAGATACCGGTCTAAATTTACCTGATTTTCGGGCCAGTGAACGTTCATTTGAATTGTTGATGCAGGTGGCTGGACGAGCTGGACGTGCGGATAAAAAAGGTGAAGTTTTGATTCAAACCTTCAATCCACATCATTATGCCATTGAAATGACCAAAGCTCAAGATTATGAAAAATTTTATGAAATGGAAATGAGATTTCGTCGTGAACTTTCCTATCCACCTTATTATTTCACGGTTCAAGTGCTTGTTTCTCATCAAGAGGAAGAAGTTGCCATTCAAAAATCTTATGAAATTTCCCAAATTTTAAAACAAAATCTGACAGAAAAAGCCAAAATTTTGGGACCAACTGCCAGACCAATTGCCAGAACACATAATCTTTATCATTATCAAATTTTAGTTAAATATCGTTTTGAAGAAGAATTAGAGTCCGCTTTGAATCAAGTGCTTGAATTAACCCAACTTCGTGACAATAAAAATTTACGAATTTTGATTGATAGCGAACCACAAAATTTTGTATAAAATCAGAGTTGATGAGGTTAAAAATGATTAGATTAACCAAAGAAGAAGCCAGAAATTTTTTATTGGCTAAGCAGGGTTTGCTTGGTCATAAACAGTTTTCAGGAAAAGAAGGGCTTATGGATTTTGTCAGGCAGGCAGGTTCGGTACAGTTTGATCCGGTAGATGTTTGTGGAACTAGTCCAGAACTGACTTTGCAGGCGCGAATTGAGTATTTCACTAAAGAAATGCTCGATGAATTACTTTATCAAGACCGTCTTTTGATTGATTTTTTTGACAAAAATCTTTGTATTTTGCCAATAGAAGATTTGACAGTTTTTACTCGAAAATATGCGGGAATCAGCTATGCAGAAGCAATGGCGCGTAGACAAAGTGAACCTGTTCTGCAAATGATGATTGAAATCAGAAAAATACTCTCTGAAAAAGAATATATTTTTGCCAAAGATTTGCGTCATTTGGAAAGTGGAAATTTGATTTGGGATTGGGGTGCCTCTTCATCCGTGGCAAGAGCCGCACTTGAAACCATGTATTTTAAAGGTGAACTGATTATTCATCATAAAAATGGACGGCAAAAAGCTTATGCCTTGGCAGAAAAATTTTTGTCAGCAAAACTTTTGAGCGCGAAAAGTCCTTTTGAAAGTGAACTTGATTATCATCAGCAACTTGTTTTGAGACGAATTGGCACGATTGGATTTTTATGGAACAAGCGAAGTGATGCTTGGTTGGGGATTGAGCATTTCAAAACTTTTGAGCGAAATCAAGCTTTTCAAAGTCTTTTAGAAGATAAAAAAATTACAGAAATTCAAATTGAAGGAATTTCAACAATTTTTTATATGAAAAAAGAAGATGAAAAGTTGCTGACAAGTTCGCACCTTGTCCCTGATCGCTCTGACAGTCTGTCAGTAAATCCAAAATCGCCAGTACGAATGGAATTCCTTGCTCCGCTTGACAATTTGCTTTGGGACCGAAATTTGATTCGAGAAATCTTTGATTTTGACTACAAATGGGAAATTTACACTCCAAAGGAAAAAAGAAAATATGGGGCTTATGTTCTTCCAGTCCTTTACAAAAATCGTTTTGTTGGCCGTCTGGAAATTGAGCGACATACTAAAGAAAAAGTTTTGCTTGTTAAAAACTTTTGGCTAGAAGACAACGAAGTTTTTAACAAGTCATGCAAGGAGGCTTTTTCCACATGTGTAGAAGTTTTTAGAGCATTCAATCACTGTGAAAAAGTCGAATATGTGAAAGGTTGGTGCAAAGAAAATGACCAAAAGTGAACTTTTTCAACAAACAATTGACGCTTGGCTGACCAAAGATATCAATAAGTTATTAAGTGGTCTGTCAGCAGATATTATTTACACAGAATGTTACGGCGCTCAATATCAAGGAAAAGCAGAAATTGAAAAGTGGTTCCGTCAGTGGAATAATCCTGTGGAAAATCAAGTGAAATCATGGTCTGTGGATAAGTCTTATGTAGATAATGAGACTTGTTTTTTCACATGGACTTTCCATTATGTCTATAAAGGGGAAGAAAATATTTTTGATGGAATTTCTCTTGTTAAATTTTCTGGAAATAAAATTTGTCAAATTCAAGAATTTGAACAAAAACATGAAAAATTTCGTCCATTTTTGAAGTAAAATGAGGTAAAATATGGTTGAGAAATTTGATTTATTGAAACATTTTGGAGTATACGGAGTGGCAATTGACAATGATAAATTACTAGTCATTGAAAAAAATTCAGGTTCCTACCAAAATCGTTATGATTTGCCCGGAGGGGCTCAAGAAGTTGGTGAATCAATGATTGACACATTAGAGCGAGAAATTCTTGAAGAAACTGGATTTACTGTCCTTTCAAGTGCTAAGAGTCGCCTCTATTCGGCTTAGATCTATGAAAATGACCGTCGAGTCGTTAGTCACCACATTTTTAACCTTTTTGATGTAAAATTAAATCATGTAGCCAAAAAACTACCACAATTTGTTGCTGATGGAAAAAACGATTCTGACAGAGCAGTTTGGAAATTAGTGACAGAACTATCAGTAGAAAATTCATCTCCACTTGTCCTAAAAGTAATTGCTGAAGTCAATAATTATCCCCATGTGGATAAAGCCGAAATTTACAGAGATTGGAAGGTCAATTATGGAAGCAAAAATTATCCCAAGCCTTTGGTTTAACAATAATGCTGAAGAAGCAATAAACTATTATGTATCTGTATTTCCAAATTCAAAAATCAAAAATATCGAATATTATCCTGATGAAAAGCTAGATGAGCATTTCGTAGGAATGTCTGGAAAAGTATTAAATGGTGAATTTAGTCTGAATGGACTTGACTTTATCTGTCTTGACGGTGGGCCAATTTTTAAATTTAATGAAGCAGTCAGTTTCACTGTGACTTGTAAAAATCAAGCCGAAATTGATGATTATTGGGCAAAACTTTCTCACGTACCAGAAGCCGAACAGTGTGGTTGGTGCAAAGACAAATTTGGCCTTTCTTGGCAAATCATTCCAGAAAATCTGGGTCAATTAATGGCAAAAGGTGACAAGGCCGTTCAAGTATTAATGAAACAAAAGAAAATTATTATCGAGGAGTTTGAAAACTTATGACAAAAACAAAAATTATCTTTATGGGGACGCCACAATTTGCTGCGACCGTTTTGAAAGGTTTGATTGACTCTAATCAATATGAAATCCTAGCAGTTGTGACCCAACCAGACCGTAAAGTTGGTCGAAAACAGGAATTAAGAATGACACCAGTTAAAGAACTTGCTTTAACGGTTAACTTGCCTGTTCTTCAACCAGAAAAGCTATCTGGCTCAGTAGAAATGACTCAAATCATGACGCTCCTTGAATCAGGAGAAGTTGGAATTGTGACTGCCGCATTTGGACAATTTTTGCCAGGGAAATTATTAGATGTCGCTCGTTTTGCGGTAAATACACACGCTTCCTTACTACCGAAATATCGCGGTGGAGCGCCGATTCATTATGCCATTATGAATGGCGAAAAAGAAGCTGGTGTGACAATTATGGAAATGATTCGTAAAATGGATGCCGGTGACATGATTGCTCAAAATTCTACTCCAATTCTTGAAGAAGACAATGTCGGCACTATGTTTGAAAAATTGGCTTTTGTTGGACGTGATTTACTCCTTGAAACATTACCCAAGTATCTGGAGGGTCAACTCAAAGCTCAAGCTCAAAATGAAGATGAAGTGACTTTTAGTCCAAATATTTCACCAGAAGAAGAAAAAATCGATTGGAACAAATCCGCGCGTGAAATTTTCAATAAAGTTCGTGGCATGAATCCTTTTCCAGTCGCCCATACCCTGTGGAATGGGGAACGCTTTAAGATTTATGAAAGCAAAGTAGCTGACGAAATTGTTAACAATTCTGATAATCCCTTACAGGCTGGTCAAATTGTGGAAAAAACAAAAAAATCATTAAAAGTTGCTACTGGCAATGGAATTCTTGAGCTTTTAACTGTCCAACCGGCAGGCAAACCTAAAATGGACATTGTTAGTTTTCTTAATGGTTTAGGTCAAAAAATGCAAGTTGGGGATAAACTTGGGGATTAGATAAAAAATAAGATATTTCAAGTAGAAATATTTATCCACAGAAACTAAAAGTATGAGATCTGAGATACAATTTATCTCTAAAAAAGTTCTATCATTGTTAATGATGGAATTTTTTGTTTACTAAAATATCGTAAAAAAGGGTAAATGTAATAAAAAGAAAGCGGATTATTTTATAAATGCCTCAAAGTTTGTTATAGTAAAAATGTGCAGGAACTGTACTAGAAAGAGGTGCTTTATGATTTGGTCGTTAATTGTCGGAGCCATTATTGGTGTAATTGCAGGAGCTATTACCAATAAAGGCAAATCAATGGGATGGATTGCTAATATTTTAGCTGGACTTGTTGGGGCTGCAGTAGGTCAAGGACTCCTAGGAACATGGGGACCAAAGTTGGCCGGAATGGCTCTAATTCCCTCTATTATAGGTGCTGTCATCGTTGTAGCTGTTGTTTCATTCTTTTTAGGTAAGGCAAACAACTAGAAGAAACAATAACAGAGAGGAGGTATCGTGTCAAAAGGAAAAAAATTTATTTTTATTCTGGCTGATTTATTTTTCCTCACCATTCTCATACCAATTTTATGGGATTATTTTAATCAAATGAATTTTCGTTGGGAGCTTAGTCCCTCATCAGAAATTCCTTACATTGGAGAAAAACTTCCCCAATATATATTTATCAGCGCTTCAATTTTAGGAATACTCTTATTATTTGCCTTGTTGGTTGTCATCTTTTATCCCAAAACCTATATGGAGATTTTATTAGATGATAAAGCAGGAAGTTTGACTCTAAAACGTTCAGCAATCGAAGGATTAGTTAGAGAGCTCGTGCTTGATAATGGCTATATTAGAAACCCTAAAATAAATGTGACTTTATATCAGTCCACAATAAAAATTGATGTACAAGGAGAAATTATTCCCAGAGTTGAAATTGTTGAAAAAACAAAAGCGATTGAGCAAGAAATCAAAGAAAGTTTAAAAAATTTCTTTGGTTTGAATCATGAGGTGAAATTAAAAATCAAAGTCAGCTCAATTGTTGAAAAGAAAGACTCGACAAGTCCACGCGTAGTCTAAGGAGGTAGAAATGGATCTTTTCGAAAGATATCGATACCCGATTATTGGCGGAATAATAGGCTGTATTATTGCAGTTTGTATCTTCACAATCGGATTTTGGAAAATGATTCTTCTCTTCTTGCTTATTGGGTTAGGGATTTTTGTAGGTCTCTATCTTCAACGCACGGGAATCATTGAACAAATAAAGAAGAAAAAATAGGAGGAAATTATGGTACAAGAAAACACAAAAACGGAAACAACTGAAGTTAAAGGCAACTTAGCATATGAAGACAAAGTCATCCAAAAAATTGTCGGACTTGCCCTTGAATCTGTCAATGGATTACTTGCTGTTGATGGAGGATTTTTCTCAAATCTCACAGGAAAACTTGTAAATACAGAGGATGTCACCGCTGGTGTTGGCGTTGAAGTCGGCAAAAAGCAAGTTGCTGTGGACCTTAAGGTAGTAACAGAATATAAAAAGAATGTTCCAGATATCTATCAAAAAATCAAAGAAGTTATCCGTAAAGAAGTTTCGGATATGACTGATTTGGAAGTTGTTGAAGTCAATGTAACGGTCGTAGATATTAAGACAAAAGAACAACAAAAAGATGATGAAAAAAGTTTACAAGATCGTGTGGTTGGCGCAGCTCAAACAACAGGGAAATTTACATCTGATCAGGTAGACAAAGTTAAAGAAAAAGTTGATGATATGGGTGATGACTCCCGTGTGAAATAAGATCAAATTAATAAAAAGCTGGCTTGCTTGTCAGCTTTTTATTAATTTGAGTGGAAAAATAATTTAGTTAACAGACTGGGAATGACTAAAATAGAAGGAAAAATTACAATACAATTAAATATAATTAAGTTTATTTTAACTTAAATCTCATAATGAATAGACTTATTAAAATACTAATTTTAATCTAATAATAAATTCATTATTCTTTCGCATATAGTCACTGTTCATCAGAGATGCCGGAAAAGCCACTGCATTTTTATGCTTTATATTGTATTTTTATTCCAAAAGGAGGCTTTTAGAAAGGGTTTGCATTAATTTTTAGATTACTATATACTGGTTTTATCAAATAAAGAAAGTAGTATAAATATGAAAAAAATTACTTTAATGACTAGTTCTATTCTTGCATTAGGAATCGTTGGTATATCAACAAGTGCAACGAACATCTCGGCAGCAAGTACGTCCCATCAAACTTCTATTAGTAATAGTGTGGATATGAGGGATAATTTTGAGGATATCATTTTAGATAAGGGAGAATTTTCATCTCCACTCACTCTTGAGAAATATGATTATGATTTGAATCACATGCCTGGTAATTTTAATTTTGAGACAGGAAAAGTAGTTATTGATTACAGTGCAAAAGTTTTAACTGATTTGGATGGAGAAGTGGATAAATACTTCAATTTAGAACTCCCTTCAGAATTTTATATTATCTCAGAAATAAATAATGGAGAAGCAATGAAAACTGCTATTACAGCAGCTTCCTACCATCTTCCTGGAGAGAGTGATCCTATAAAATTCACTCCTGCGGAGATTGATACAAGTCATTTTGGCAAGATTAATTTTACCCTACCAAAAACTGCTGTGATTTCTGCAGATGAAGTAATTAATATAAAAATTCAGATTTATTTTGGACAAATCTTAGATGATTTAAATTATGGACCCGATTATGATTACACTCAGCTAATTCCCAATGCAGCTAGTGGTCCCTATCATTTTAAAGGTGCTTTAACATCTAAAAATAATTTAGAACCCTTTCCTGAGGGAGTTGCGATTGGATATACAGATGAGAAACAAGCCATTCAATAAAATTAAACCTTTTATTATATAAAATTAATTTTAAAATCCAAGTAAAAAAGAGCCTCTTCAATTTTGAAGAGGCTTATTTTTATTTTAAGTATAAAGCTCTTTGAATTAGGGTTTTAGAAATAGATTTACCATCCTCATGTTCTACGCTTTAAATAAATAATATTTTGAACGAATATTAAATTGGACTGCTTACATGATGAACTATAATTTGACTTGAAAAAATGTTGTAGTGATGTTACTCCCTCTTCATTTATGGGGAATCTATTGAACTTTATTATGTATTTATTTTCTCTAAATCACAAAAAAGCATATTTAGAGAAACCTATTGAACCATATTGCTATACTATGTTATACTAGCTCTGTATCACAACAAATCCCTAGAATCCCTTATATAAAGGGATTTCAGTTGTCATTATATTAGTTAGTTACGTTTTTAGTTACGTTCGGGAAAAAACTCGAAAAATCATAGTGCTTTAAGTATATTAGCGAACTTTTCAGCAGTTTCTTTCTTTTTCTCTTTAGCAAGATGACTGTACAAATTCATTGTGATCGAATAGTCTGCATGTCCTAATCTCATTTGAATTTCTTTAGGATTTACATCATTGTTCATTAGTAGGCTTGCGTGAGTGTGACGGAAACCATGAAAACCTATGTTAGGAACTTTTGCTTTTTTAAAGTGTCGAACTAAGTGCTGTCTTTCGAGTTCGTAAGTTCTCATTTTTTGATGATATGAGAAAACTAGAGAATCATGCAAAGATATAGCACCGTAATTTTGGTGTTTTCTCCACTCTTTCAACATTGAAATTGTCTCGCTATCTACAGAAACTAAACGATTGCTTTCTTTTGTTTTTGCACTGTCTTGTATCTCATTGCTGTATTGTATGAGTGTCTTAGATACACTAACGGTATTATTGACAAAATCAATATCAGACCATGATAAGGCTAAAGCCTCACAGATACGCAAACCAGTAGCAAGCAAAAGCTTGTATAGAGTAGTGCTTTTTATATTTGCTATGGTTGATTGTAACGAGTCAAGGTAATCCAAGAAGCGTTTGAGTTCATCATTGTTAAAATACTTTATTTTTTTGACTGTTCTTGTCTTAAGTTTTGGAGAAAATACTTTTATAGCTGGGTTGTCTGAGATAACACCTAGTTGCATACCATAATCAAGAATGCGTTTGATGATATTGAGCAACAATTTATAATCTTTACTTTTTCCCTTTTCACGATTACCGTTAACTATTTCAGCAGTATTGGCATTTCTAGCCCAGTCATTAACAATATTTTGCAATAGTACAGTTGTAATTTTCTCAACTTTATAGTTTCCGAGTGCTGGCAAAATATAATTTTTTAAAAAATTACTATTGATTCTGATAGTGTTTGCTTTTACTGTCAATTTATAAGAATCAAACCAACTAGTGGCTAAGGCATTAAAATTGTCAAATGAAACTTTTTCTCTTGCAACAGTAGAGCCATTTTTGATAAACTTATTCATAGCTTGGTGAGCTTTATTCTCGCACGTTTTACGGTTCTTGGCTGTAACCGTGGTGCGTACTTGCTTACCTGTTAGGCTATCTACACCAAGATAGACATTTACTTTATAGACGGTTGTACCGTCTTTTTTTTGAACTTCTTTAATATTCATTTTTTCTCCTGTTCTATTGTCGGGCAAGACATGATTAAGGAGAAAGCGATAGTATTAAAGTTTTATTTATTCAAATTCCATATCATCGATACCGTCAGTAAAGTTTTCTAAAAACTCATACTCATTCATGAAGTTTATCCAGTAATCTACTTGCTCTTCGTGACTGTGAAAGCGAGGCTTGTTTTCTGCATTTTTAATTCCTTCTGCCACGTTTGTGAAAGCGCCGCTTATGTTCATATCCCACATCTTGTTAGCTTCTTTTTCAATACGAGAATCAGGCCATTTAGCAGCTGGCTTTCTACTGGCGTTTTTATCTAGCAAGTAAACTGTAGATTTTTCCAAAAATTTACCTTGAGCACGAGTATTTTCTTCAACATATTTTCTAAATTCTGTGTAATCCATTTTTCATCCCTTACTATAAACAGTGGCTATCTAGTTGAGGTTGACCGATTATTTCATCAAACACCTCAACAACCAATCCATAATGACGTTTTTCTAACTCAAAATGTTCAATAAATTTATCATAATCAATAACATCCGGTTCCCAATCGAACTGAGCAAGCCATTCATCGGCTCTATGTTCAATCATATAGCGGTCGGCTTCTCTTTCTTGCCTTCTGTCCCAACCAGAAGAACGACAATCAAGATGTCTATGCCCAAAGGAAACGTGCCCTATTTCATGAAGTAATATATTCTGAGTTACCTTTTCACTATTGAATATATCAATAAAAATGTAAGTTGTTCCTCTAATATTAAATTTCATTCCATCTTTAAGATGAGGGTAATCTGAAAGATTATAATATTTTATTTTTAGTGCGAGTTCTGAAAGCAACTCTTTTATAACTGACATATATTTTACCCCCTGTCATGGTCTTCTTCCCACGCTTCACGGAGCAAATGTTTATAAAGTTCTTTTTCTCTATCTGTTAGAGGCACGCCATCAAAAGCTACAGCTTCGTCTACGGCTTCTTGAAGTTCTTCGTCAGTAAGCGGAGAATTTATATCAAAAAGAGGAGTAACTTTTGGTTTTGGTTTAACAGCTCTTTTAGCCTTTTCTTGCTCTTCCAATTGAGAAGAAGCAGTGTTTAAAACAATTTTCTGACGTGGTTCTTCGAGTTGTGAACTGATTTTATTTATTTCGGATAGAGTTGTAGAAAGGTCAGAAGCACCATACATTAATGTATCAGGATCAGTATTGAATAGATTGACCATTTTATCAAAATCTTCAACCATGGGACTTCTAACCCCTTTTATCCATTTCGAAATAGCTGACTCAGATTTTCCTAGTTTTTCGCCAAACTCTTTCATTGTCCAACCATTCTCTTTTCTGAAATAATCTATCATTTCAGGTAGTCGTATTTTTTTCATACACTAATTATAGTACAAACAACAAAACTTGTCAATTTGGAAAGTTTTAACTTGACAAATTGGACAGTTAAGGTTATAATTAACTCATAAAGTCAAACAAGCGAACAAACAAAACAGTTGCGAAGCTTCTGTGAATGTAGTTACACGTTGTATTCAACTCAGCGTAAGTAGCAAGTTTGGCAAATAAAAAATATCAGGAGAAATTATGGAGAGTTTACAAATTCCTAATTGGGTTGTAAAAGAATTAGAATCAGCAAGTATTGGTTCCCACGGTAATTGTCCTAGGTTCCTTAGAAGATTTGATAGTTATTCTAAAGAATTTCAAGGTTTTTGGTTGAATAACTATGATATCTGTAATGCATGGTTAAATCCATTGACACGACAATTTGTAAAAATTGTTTAAAATAAAAAGCCCCAGAGGGGGCGGAATTCATTTTGATTTATCGCTACTTAGGTAAAAAGCTATAATAATTATGATTACCGTCTTGGCTTGTATGGGTACATCTTTTGAAGTCATTACTTGTTCAAGTGCAAAATAAACTATCCATTTAGACATCTCAGTTTTATCAGAAAAAGGAGCAATCATATTATGAGAGAGATTATACATACGTTTTTTCAATTCTTTTCCGAAGGATTGAGAATTATAGGGCTTTATTTCATCTTTTATTGGTTTATCAGGATAGTCAGATGGATCAAATTGAGACTGGTTGTAAATGGTATTTTTATTACTGATAAAAGAATTATTAATTGTATCAATAGACTGCAAAGTGATATTGATAGACTCCAAAGGCTGCTTGATAGAAAGTAATTTTATTTCTTTGAAAAGTTCTGAATAATTTGGTATCGTCCACCTTATGTTTTCATTAATAGCATTACTGATGGCAGTCATTTCTTGTACTAGATTTGCAGTAGGTTGAATAGATTCTTTTAAATAATCAGTAAGATTTGGGAAAGCTTGGCTCACAATTAATTGATTATTTCTTAATGCAGCTTGATTTATAGTGTTTATTGCGGACATTGTACCTTTAAGTGAATCATTATAAATAGGACTCAAAGAATCATTAAGTTCTTTAATAAGTCTTTGTAATTGTTCAAAGGGTGAATAATCATCATTATCGTTCATAAAACCTCCAATATAATTTTAGTTTAGTCACTTACATTATATCACGGAGTTATGATATCGCTCACAACGAGCAGGGAAGACTGGCGAACAGGTTCGATTCCTGAACTTCCCTTACTGCGAAAGCAGAAATTTAAAGCAAAGAAAGGAGCCAGTATGGCAGAGAAAAAAACTTATGAGCCACTAGATGAGTTATTAGACTCTTCAGGAATGAAGTATAAAGTTATCGCAAAAAAAATTAACGTTCCCTATACAACATTTTATAAGTGGCGTATCAACCCATCTAGAATAGATGCTGTTTCAGCAGCGAACATTGCAGAGGTTATTGGAGTAGATTTAACCGATGTTATTTTCGTGCTGAAAAATTTTAATCAAAAACTTGACAAATTGGCTAGTTAGAAAGGCAAAACATGAACGAATTAATTAAAATTTCGTCAAATGAAAATGACGAACAAGAAGTAACAGTTAAATCTTCACTTGTCGAAGCAAATGAATTAATTAAAGCAGTCTTCTCGGATTATGGAATTCAAAATGAAGACGGAGAACAAATCACTCGAAAAGAATTTGCTGACTTGGTTGGTCAAAAAATTTGGCTAGTAGCTGAAATTTTAGGAATTGAATTAGATTAGAAAGGAGTTCATAAATGAACGAATTACAAAACATTGATGGCTTTAATGCCAAAATCTACGGAACAGCAGAAAATCCTCTATTCCTCGCGAAAGATATTGCAGACATGTTGGAGATAAAAAATAATCGAGACATGCTTAATAATGTTGATGAAGATGAAAAGCTGATGTCGTCAGTATCTACATCAGGTCAAAATAGAAACATGTGGTTTTTAACAGAAGATGGTCTTTACGAAGTACTTATGACTTCGCGTAAACCACAAGCGAAAGTTTTCAAGAGAAAAGTAAAAGAAATTTTGAAGTCTATCCGCAAAAATGGAGCTTACATGACTAATGAAGTTATTGAAAAAGCTTTAACAAGTCCAGATTTCATCATTCAACTTGCTACTAATCTTAAAGATGAGCAAGAAAAAACAGCGATGTTATCTCAACAGGTTGCAGAAAGCAGACCCAAAGCAGATTATTATGACCGCATCATGAAATCAAAATCTTTGGTAACGATTAGTCAGATTGCCGAAGATTATGGAATGAGCGCCCAAGCATTAAATAAAATGCTTTATGAGTTAAAAGTTCAACATAAAGTTGGTGGACAGTGGTTATTATACGCTAAACATAAAAATCATGGTTATACATTTAGTGAAACAAATGTTATTCCGAATCACAAAGATGGCGGAGAAAAAGTTGTTATGAATACTAAGTGGACTCAAAAAGGCAGAATGTTTATTTACAACTTACTAAAAACAGAAGGTATTTATCCCACAATTGAACGAGATGACGTTGCTTAGAAAGGAGAAGCTATGGGAGAACGATATGATCCAATGGCTGCATATCTAGCTAATGGCGTTCTGGAAGAATTTCGTAAGATGACGAATGAATGGCTGAAATTCCAAAAGGAGCTGTTCAAATACGAAAGCAAGACTGGAGAAATCAGGCAGGTTGATTTGTTGAAAGAATTCCACATGTCATCAGATACGCTTAAAAAGTGGAGAGAAAACGGATTACCTTCGATAAATCGAGGTGGTTCAGTCTTCTATCTCTTGGAAGATTTACATGATTTTTATTACTAAAATGTCGGGCAAGACATGATTAAAGAGAAAATGACTACCTCCACATACCAAGTTAATTTATTAAATGCGGTGCTCCGCTAGAAAGGCAGAAAATGCACTATATACCTAAATATTCAAGAGATAGACAAAATAAAAGACAGTCACAAAAATTTGTAACCGTCCTTGATAAAAAGAAATTAGCTAAAAGTTTGGATGAAAATAAACTCATTGTTACTAACTTACGAGTAGATACTTTAAAAAAAGTAAAGCTTATATGAAATACAAGCTAGTTTCAGCAGTGTCTACAATTTTACCATTTTTTCTTAAAGTCAAAGTTAAAGTAAAAAACTCTTTTTTATGTATGACTGGGATAGTTATGTCAAATGATAATCCTAGTGCTGTTAAAGATTTTTGGCCAGTTTCCATTGTGACTCTTTCATCAGGGAAAGCTTGTTCTGGAATTAAATTTTGTTCCGTTCCATCTTTTAATGAAGTTACCTGAATAGAATAATTATCTGGCTCACTATCTAATAGCAAATTTGATTTCACTTTAAAAACAGTATTCATAATCGGTTCTTTTGGGTAATCATCTACAGTAAATATTGTAGAAGGTGCTTCATTATTATGACTAGCATAGAAAAAATTAATTTTATTAGACATACTTTTTCCTCCTTTCCATAAAACTAAGCAAATACCGCAAATATCTGCTCACAGTAATTATAGCACTCGGAGGATTAAAACGCATACATAGAAAGGAAAACGAAATGGAAACAACAATAATAAACGGGCGCAAAGTCCGAGTGTTGCCAACCAATGTTGGACAAATCTATCATGATTTAATCAAACGAGAAAATCGTGGAGTAGTAGTCTTTGAAACTTGGCAACGTCCAGACGGAAGTCTTTATATGACTTCACGCAAAAAGAATAAACAAGAGCTTGCTGCTGATAAAGCTGCAATGCTTAACGAATGTATTTCAGACTGGAAAAAAGTTTGGAACTAAAAAAGCCCTGCATGGCACGCAGAGCAAGTAGGAAATTCGCCAAAACTTCTACTTAAATTATACCACGAATGCCTAAAAATTTGAAATGGAGAATTGAAATGGACTTACAACTTATACCAGTAGATGGTAATGGACAAAGGGTTGACTTGAATCCATCAGCTATAAAAGATATGGATAATATCACACTTACAGAATTCTTAGCTCAGGCAAAGATTATAGCTGACCTTTATAAAAAGGGCGAAACTGAGGTTAAAAAACGGCTCGATGAAGGTCAACAATTTAATCGTTTGAGTTATGGCAAAAAGTCCGAACGAAGAGTTTTAAAAATGAATAATAAACAGAAGCGTGATTTAGTAATTTCTCGCGGTTGGGATTGTGTAGAACCAATTCCATTAGGCAAATTAATAGAAAAATTCGGGAAAGATATCGAAAACGAATTGCCAGTAGTAATTACTAAAAATAAGCCACCTCTTAAATGGGATGCGTGAGGTAAATCATGGCTGATTATGAAGAACAAATGCTTGCCTTACAAAAACCTTTGCAACCAGACCGAGTAGTTTGGAGAGTTCAACAATCAGGATTTTCTAAACAAGGGAAACCTTGGGCTATGGTTCTAGCTTATATGGATAATCGGGCAGTTCAAGAACGTTTTGATGAAGTTTTTGGAATTGCCGGATGGAAGAACGAATTCAAAACAGCTCCAGATGGTGGAACATTATGTGGTATATCCGTTAAGTTTGGAGACGAATGGGTCACCAAATGGGATGGCGCAGAAAATACTCAGGTTGAAGCAGTTAAAGGTGGATTATCTGGATCAATGAAGAGAGCAGCTGTCCAATGGGGAGTAGGTAGATATTTATATGACTTACCTACCAGTTTTGCTCAAACATCACTTGAAAAGACTGATGGTTGGAACAAAGTTTTTGATAAAAAAGCAGGAAAGAACTTTTGGTGGAATAATCCACAACTTCCAAGTTGGGCTTTACCTCAGAATTCAAAGGTTCAAAATACAAAAGCTGATTTTACTGAAGAAGAGGTACCAGCTCCGCCTAAATTATATTTTGTTGGTAAAGATAAAAAAGAATTTGATGAGAAAAAGCTTCAAGCTGTAGTTAACAAAATGGCTATTATTGCCGGAAAAGACTATGGAGCAAGTGTTGATGAACAAAATGATTGGCTAAAAATGCCACTTGATGAAGCATACAATGATATCGAAAAATTCGTAGATATAAAAAAGGAAGAACAAAATGATTAACAATGTCACTCTAGTAGGAAGAATCACTAAAGAACCTGAACTTAGATATACACAACAAAATAAAGCAGTTGCTTCATTTACTCTTGCAGTTAATCGAGCATTTAAAAATGCTAATGGAGAAAGAGAAGCTGACTTTATCAATTGTATTATTTGGGGTAAATCAGCCGAAAACTTGGCCAATTGGACTCATAAAGGTCAATTAATTGGAGTTACTGGTAGTATTCAAACTCGAAACTATGAGAACCAACAAGGGCAACGAATTTATGTAACAGAAGTCATTGCAAACAATTTCCAATTACTTGAAAAAAGCAATCAAGCAAATGGTGAACGAGCTGGTAATACAGCTTCAAAACCACAAAATAATGATTCTTTTGGAAGTGATCCAATAGAAATTTCAGATGATGACCTACCATTCTAATAAGTGCTGGAGGGTGGCGGATGAAAGAAATGTGGATAAAACTAGACAATAATTATTCTGTAAGTAATTTGGGAAGAGTAAAATCTTTCCTAAAAAATAGCGACGGAAATATTTTAAAGCAATCAACCGATAATTATGGTTATAAAAGAGTTGGAATCAAAGGCCAAGACGGAAAATGGAAAATCGTTCAGGTCCATAGATTGGTAGCTAAATTATTTTGTGATGGTCACTTTGAGGGAGCAGTCGTTAACCATCTTGATGAGAACAAAAGCAATAATAACTTCTTGAATTTAAAGTGGTGCACCCTAAAAGAAAATAATAATTACGGTACTGCAATAGAGCGCATGAGGAATAAAAAGTCTCACCCCATTTATTCACTAAACCCAATAAATGGCGAAGTGACTTTCTATAAAAGTATGACTGAAGCAGAGAAACAAGGATATCATAGTGGCCATATCTCCGCATGCTGTAAAGGCAAACAACGTACACATAAAGGTTTAAGTTGGCATGAAATTTAAAATTATGGTGCTGATGCAATGAGCTTAAAACAGGGATAGTTCCAGTCGGTGGTAGCATCCCAGCCATATTATTTTATGAGTATTCAGTGCCTGCACATAAACACTCATTGCCAGCTTTTAATTTGAAATAAAAAAAGCTCCTAAGAGCAATTAGTCATATTTTTGAGGTTGGATAAGCCCGTCTTTGAAGTACTTAGTTTCTGAGCCACAATAATTACAAAAACAATCAGTTTCTGGGAATGCAACTGGATCATCAGGATCGTTCATTTCACAGTTATCATCCGAACAGTAATTTGAGTTAGCAGGATATCCACAGTTTGGACAAAAAGTAAACATTTCTTCGAGATTTGGATAGTGACATTTAATGCATCTTGATTTATTTTCTTCTTTCATGAGAACCTCCATTTATTTTCATTATAACATTTTCCGAAGAAATTAATCACAAGAAGGAAAGGAAAAACTTGGCAACAAAAAGTAAAACTAAAATATATTTTTGGATAAAACTAGATGAAAATTTCTTTAAAAATCTAGCAATTAAAAATTTGAGGAAAACAGTAACTGGTGGAGATACTTTAGTGATAATTTACCAGCAAATGTTGTTATCTTCTTTACCTAATAATGGAGTTATCTATTATGAGGGTACTTTACAAGATATCGCTCAAGAAATTGCATTAAATCTTGATGAAAAGCTTGATGATGTCAGATTGGCTATAGATTATTTCCAAAAAGCAGGTTTATTGCAAATAGGAGATGACGGAAGTGCAGAAATGCTTCAAGTTCCAATGCTTATAGGACAAGAAACAAATTGGAATAAATATAAAAGGGATAAAAAGTTGGAAAATTTCCAACCAACTTCCAACCAACTTCCAACTAGTTCCAACCAAGCTCCAACAGAGATAGAGAAAGAAATAGAATTAGAAATAGAATTAGAAAAAGAAATAGAAAAAGAGAAAAAAACAGAAACAGAAGAATTATTCTCGAACTATTTTTCTATTTTCACTAATTTATCAAAAAAGAATCTTTCAAGAAGAGCAATGGCATTGCAAGTATTTATTACACTATCTTATGAACAAAAGGAACGTTCTGTTATTGGAGCAAACAACTATGTAGAATATTATAAATCTAAAAATCCTGGAGATAATGAAGCAAAGTTTAGTATTAATGCTTATGAATTTCTTAGCAATATGATGTTTGAAGAATATCAGCAAAAAGTAAAAGTTAAAAAAGAAACTCTCGGGGGTCTTATCTAATGGCTTTTGATACATGGAGAGATGACGGAGAGTTTGCTATTAAAGCAACTGATGTTTTAAAAAACTATCAAGAAGGTGGGGAACTTGGCGTGTGTGAAGTTCACGGCTGTGAGATTATCGGATCTAAGAAATCTGTGCTTTCTTATCCTAAGAATGAAAAAGGTGAAGTGATTGGAGAACCTTACTTATACGATGTAAGAGTTTGTCCGATGTGCCATGCTGAAGGAATAAAGACAGTTGCTACTAAAGCTGTCAATGACTTCTTAGGAGAATTCAAAGCTAAAAAGGGTATTGATTTGACTGAAAATGTCATTGTTAAATATGATTTCGCTGATGAATTAAGTGTTGTATCTTGTGACAACATGGTCAAGTGGATTGTTACCAATGTTGGCAGACAGAAAAAAGTAAAACGATTAAAGGTCAGAAAGTACATACAGATTTCTGAAAATAGATTTTCTAGTGATGAAGCAAGAGAAAAATATTTGAAGATATTACACGATATTGAAGAAGCAGAAATTCTTATTTTCGATTCATTGGCAGATTTTACAGCAAATCAAGCTGAAAAAGCATTGACCCCTTTATTAAGCGCAAGTGATAACTGCTCAATTATCATGTTAACAATTCCAGAAAGTGATGAAAGGCTTGAACAATTGCCAGCAAGATTGAAATTTAAACTCAATAATGCGCAAGTAATGAATTTCTCAAGTACAGGACACCAAAGATGAAGTTCCAGAAAACTAAAAAGTCAAAATATGGAGCAAAGAAAACAACGGTTGATGGTATTGTATTCGATAGCAAAGCTGAATCAATCTACTATTTGCAACATAAAAATGATGAGCGGATGACCATGCAAGAGAAGTTTGTTCTCATGGATAAATTCAGATTGAACGGAAAACTTTATAGAGAAATAGCTTATAAAGCGGACTTTGTTTTCAGAAATGAAGCTAACGAGATTATCAAAGTTGTCGATGTAAAAGGCATGGTCCTACCTGAATTTAAAATGAAAGCAAAATTATTTGCTAACAGATACGGTATTCCAATAACAATAGCTAAAAAAGTAGCGAGAATGAATATGTTCGAGGAGAGCGCGATATGACAGCATTCAGAATCATACCAACTGTTAAATTATTTAACTTAGCTAAGAAAGCAAGATATGACGGTTATGGAAGTAATTCGGTTTATATCACAGTTAGAACTAAAGGAAGTCATGAGCTGGTTGAAATTTATCGAGATATTAAATCTGTTTTCAACAACGGAAAAGATATGACTTGGAATCAACTGTTTAATTTTATGGATAAGCAACTGACAGAATCATTAGTTATATTTGAACAGCTCTAATTCATGAAAATTACGGTTACATTGAGCGCTTAAACCATTTCGTGGATAATTTATCACGAACAATCTAAAAGCGCTTAGAAAGGATTTAATAGTCATAAATGAAAGCATTAGAATTTTGGAATTTAATTGATAAATATCTCAAAGAGAACAATATGAGCTTGACTCAATTAAACAATGAATTATGTTTTAGACCAGGATATTTAAAAGTTAGAAAAGACAGGCATAAAATTCCATCAGCCATTAAAATGGTTAAGCTCAAAAATATTCTTAGTGATGATGTCTTATACGAATTAATTACAACTTTCTGTGTACTCCCAACAAGTTTGCATGATATTAGAGAAGTTGATGATTTTATCTTATCACTCGAAATATCGAAAGAGATGAGAGAAAAACAACGAATGAGACGCAAATTACAAAGAACAACTAATTAAAGGAAAAACAATGAATAAAAAATTAATCACAACAGCAGTAGTCGCAGCAGGAATCTTTGGTTCATCAACTTTTGGAGCTTATGCAGCTAATGCATGGGCAGGACATCAAAATATGGTCGCTGTGCAACAGAATATCTCTATCTTGAAACAACGCTTGCTAGACCGAAACGAACAGCTTAAACAGGCTAATAATAGCTCACAGCAATATGCAGACCAACTTAATCAATTGAACAACCGAATCAACCAGTTGAAAGACCAAATCAATCAAGATAACTCAAACTTGCAAAATCAAGCTGCTAGCTATCAAAATCAACTGAACGCACTCAATCAGCAAAAAGAAGAAGTCGCTAGACAATTGAATCAAGCGAACCAAGACAAGGCGAAGATGGCGCAACAAGTTAGTGACTTGAACTCAAAGCTAACTGCCGCTCAACAAAAGACTGACGAGCTATCTCAAGCTGTGACTGATGCGCAACAGACTAAAGATTTATCAGACGATGCTGTAAATGCTACGAAGTGAGGTGGGAAATGACAGTTGAAAGTTTACTAAAAGTGATTGCGGATCACACTTCAGTGATTTTAAAAGATACTATCGGGAATACTTTAATTCAATTTAATTATGGCGAGAATGTTGAAGTATTTAGCCCAGTATTCCTATATCGTAAAGTGAAGATTCTTGAAATAGACAATACTAGAGAACTAATTGCTGTCTTGGAGGACATGAAAAATGACTAAGTTTGAATTACCTGAAAAACCAAAGAAAACGAACACGTCAGAAGACTTTAATAACTTGAGAAAAGCCGTTGATGAGCTGGATAAGTTCGATTATACATGGAAAATGTATGCTAATAAAGCTGACCGCAGAATAAATGCCGCAAACAAGTATATTGAAGAATTAGAACGAGAAAACCAACGATTGGTAGCTGAAAACTTGACTGTCAAAACATTGGTTGATAGCGCAAAACCACAGCAAGCCCTGCCAGTCATGCCTGAGTGTGTGGGTAGCTGGATTGAAAAAGATAAAAATTATGGACGAAGTGTTTATCATGGTTTACGAAGACTTGATGATGAGGTTGGTGTTACAGCTCCGAGAGATGTAGCTAAATGGGTATTTGAAAATAATGAGAACTTAAATCTATTTATCCGTGCATGGCTAGACGGCTACACAATCGAAAAACCGCAGCTGTTCTATTTGCGTGAGAAGAATACTAATTATTATTTGAATATGTCAAAAAATAATGGGCTTGAATTAGTTCCAAATCCATATTTTGATGAAGATAACCAGTTCACCCAGCAAGAAATCGACAGCATGGAAACTGGGAGCTATGAGCTTGTGCCTGTGGAGGACGGAGAATGACAAGAGGATTTAAAAAACTAGACGAAAATGCGACTATTCCAGAACGAGCGACAAAACATAGCGCAGGATATGACATTTCAGCAAGTGAAACAGTTACGATTCAACCTGATGAAATTAAAATGGTAAGTACAGGTCTAGCTGTTCAACTCGGACATGACGAAGTACTGAAATTATATGACCGCTCAAGCAATCCAGTTAAGCGTGGCATTGCATTGATTAATTCAGTAGGAATTATCGATTCAGATTACTATCCGCAAGAATTTAAAGGCTTATTTATGAACATTTCAAAAGAGCCTGTAACCATTTCTAAAGGTCAAAGAATAATGCAAGGGGTATTTGTCAAATACCTTACAACAGACGATGACAACGCAAATGGAAAGCGTACAGGCGGTTTTGGTAGCACTGGGGAGGTGTGAAAAAATGATGAAGCAAACAACATGTTATGGATGTGATAAACCAATCGAACCTGAATGGCTTCCAGAAGGAGAATTTATTGTATGTGATGAATGTTCTTCAGACACTGACAAACTTTCGGTTGAAAAACTCCAAGAACAGCTTAACACTGCGAAAAAAGCACTGACAGAAATAGCTGGTGGTCATACAGTTGAAGACGCAATATTTAATCATCAACTTATTGCAAGTAAAGCACTCGCAGCGATTGGAGGGGATGATGATAGGGAATAGAAAACGGTGGCAGCTTCCTATCAAAGCTAAAAATGCTGGGGAAGGACTCTATATCCATTCTAAGGCGAAATTCCATTACTTTACAGATGAAAATAAATCTCTATGTGGGAATCACAACCAGTTATGGTATGTTTTTGAAACTTATCCTGATGAAAGAGACTGGAAAACTTTTGATGACAGTGTTTATTGTTCACGCTGTTTAAAAATACTCAAAAAAATTGAAGGGAGCGGCGATGGACAATAAAAGAATTTCTGAAATCGTTGAAGAAGAAATGATAAAGCAAGATGCAAACAGATATCGTGATATGAGGAAAATTCTCAAGATTCCGAAAAGCATTGCGGATGAGTTGGAAGAAGAAATTGAAGAAGCATACAGCAACGATTACATTCGTTCTTATAGTGATGTCGGGGCTTATATGGAAGTAATCACTGATGGACTTGATGAAGATAGTGAGCTTTATAAATTTATGTTTCCAACTAATGATGCCTTACTCGGATGTTCACATCGTAATATAATCTATCTCTACATGGTGGATAATGATTTAGTGAAAGTGGGTGCTGATGAAAATTGAATTAGAAACAAGACCTTGCTTGGTAACTTTTAGTAGTAAAAAGCAGGTCGAAGGAACTTTTATGGGACTATTTCAGCATTCGTATACTCATGGAGATTCACCAATAGTTGGTGGGTTTAAAGCTGGAACTGTTGCTTATCCTATTGCTATTGTAGAAATCAATGGAAAAATGTCAGAAGTACGAATTAGTCAGATTGAATTTCTTGATGTTGCAAAAAGCGAGGTCTCACAATGACCGACAAACTAATATCGCTGGTCAATGACTGGTGGGGAGGGATTGAATATGAATAAGAATAACTTAGCTGAAATTAACAAGATCGAACGTGAGATTAAAGAGATTGATTCAATTGTCGATACTTATATTACAGCACCTAGAAATTTACGTTTAATTCAATTCAAGAGACGTTTCAAGATTCGACTTAGAGGATATGGTGTTTTAGAAGAAAAAGAATATCTCATGGATGATACTCTTACTTCCAAAGTAATCGGCATACTCAGAGAATATAAAGAAGATTTAATAGCTAAGCAAAAAAAACTGTGGGAGGAAGAATGAAACTTTTGTGTAAGCTGTTCGGGCATGATTATGACCCACCAGCACTTATTGGAGATGAAGCACCAACATATTGTAGTCGTTGCGGTGAATTATATGTGGACCAGTCTTATTTCAACCGCTCAGACTTTGACGAGTCAGAGAACGTGAGAGGGGAGGAATGAAAAAACTACCACCATATTGGTAGTAGTTGTATGTCATTTTAGACTAAGTTTTCCAAATGTTTAACTGCGTCTTCAATGGTATTTCCATAACCATAGATTCCTGAGTTATCAGCAAGATTTGCTCTAAAAATATCATTTGAAGTATCAAGAGTTACTGTATATTGGAAAAATTTATTTTTGTTAGTGAATGTCATAATTGCATTCTCCTTTCTTAAAATATGAAAGGCATAGCGAAATTCTATACTGCCAAGTATAGCACGAATAACTTTAAAATGCAAAAAAGCCCAAGCTGACCTAGCTTGAGCGGTTGTTGTAAAAATTATTAGTTACTATTGAATGGTCACATTCATTATACCACTGATTAATTGATAACTATAAAATTTGATTTATTAAAAAATCTTTAACTATAACAAAAAACCCGAACTGACCAGGTTCGAGTTATATGTTCTAGGTTTAAATTTTATTCTTAAAATTTAGGTCTACTACATTATACCATAAGAAAAATAAATAATAATAAAAAAGCTCGAGTTGACCAAGTTCGAGCGCAAGTAAAACCAAAACTTTTTGTTTTTATGGTCTTACAAATTATATCATACTGAGCTAGGAACTCGCTAAACTCAACTGGAGGAGAAATAAAATGTGGATTTCATTTATGATTTTAATTACTATTATTGTAATCACAACAATCATTTCAATATTATTCTGGATATTCAGTGATAGATATTATAGAGTATCTAATACTATTATCACTTCTATTTGTGGTTTCTTTATTGCCCTAGTATGGTTCTTGCTTATATTTGCGCTCTCAAGTGTTTCAGTTCCAACTGGATATGCTTCACTAGAGAAAAGTTGGGGAGGACGATATACTGGGAAAGTTTTCACTGAAACTGGAAGACACTTCTGGGCTATAGCTCCATCTTATGACACAAAGCGAGTAGATATTAGGAATAACAAAGAAGCTGTTCCAGTCAATGTAATGAAAGACAAAACTTACAATGTAAGCGCCAGTGTTGAAGTAGTATATGATTTGCAACCAAATAAGTTGGTAGATCTACTCTCTAACTATTCTGACTATAAGAATACAGTTATCGGAGCAATCGTTAAGAATGTTATTACCAGTAATAATATACTTGCAAATTCTCAATCTTTAACTCCAAAAGATGAGAAAGAAATTGAGAACGAATTAGCAAAATATGGTGTTAAAGTTACAAATATTTATATGAACAGTTATAAGCTGACTAACTCTAGCAATTACGCATTGAATGCCAACGTTAATTCAAATAATAATTAATAATAAAAAGCCCACGGCAATGGGCTTTACAAAGGATTTATTCTAATACTATTATAACATAACAGGAGTTAGAATATGACAAAAGAATTGACGAAAGCACAATGGCATGATGTTCGAATGACCTTAAGAATTATCATTCGCAATAAGAAGAATGCCAAACAATCTCTGCTTATCAATGAAGCATTAGACAATATTAAAGACGAAGATGATCGTAAGATATTCAAACGTTATTATATTGATGGCTGGGGTATCATTAAGATCACAATGAATATGTATTACTCAAAGACTGCAGTCATTGCAAGGAATAACAAAGCGACGCAGCAGTTTGCTGAGAAATATGACGGTGGTCATTTACTTAAGATGTTCCATGAATAATATAAAGAACGCTACTTTTTCGTAGCGTTTTTGTTTTACGATTGAATCATGATAGATGTGAGTACACCAAAGGCAAGACATAGGTTCTATTGCTCAGGAGCTTGGAGACGTATGAGAGAACAGATACTCAAGCGTGATAACAATGAATGTCAATGGTGCAAAGCAGAAGGTAGAGTGACAACGGCTAAGACTGCGACACTAGAGATAGATCATATCAAGGAACTTGAGTATCATCCAGAGCTTGCACTAGAGCCTAGTAACCTTCGTACCTTGTGTCACGACTGCCATAACAAGAGGCACGAGAGACACAGATACAAGCAGTTTGATGATGAAACTTTTGAATTCTGATTTTATTGTTCGGAAATTACAAAAAAATAATTAAAATATACCCCCGGGTCTAAAATAATTGGGTTTATTTCCGAATTTACCACAGACCGGTTGGGGTTTTTTAACCAAATATAAAGCCATTTTTTTGAAAGGGGGGGTAACCATGGCAAAAAGCAAACTTGAAACAGAATTATTAGGGCTAATTAATGAAAAATCAGCTTCAGAAATCGAAAAGGTGGAGAGATATTGTAGTTTGGTTAGAATATCCAGAAACCTTGATAAATCTATTTCTAAAGATGGAACGATGATAAAAGTCGTTAATGGTAATCAAGAATTTTTGAAACCAAACCCTGCCATTTCTGAGAAAGTGAAAATTAATACAGCTCTTATAAAATTGGATGAATTTTTCGAGGAAAAACGAGCCGAAAAGGGCAAAAATAATGATTTTAATGAGGAAGATTTATATGCTGATTAAATATGTCAGTGATTATATCAATTCTTATCATGCTCAAAAAGTAAAACTTAACAAGGAACGTATAGAACTTGTTGAATATATCGCTAGAGAAATTGAACCTCGTCTTGAAAGAAAAGAGATTTACTTTGATGAAAATCAAATAAATAAATGTATCAGATATATCGAAACGTTTTATTTTAAACTAGAGGACTTTCAAAAATTTATTATTAGTTTCATTTTTTTATTTTGGAGTGATGGTGATGATATTGTTTTTGAACAATTTTTAATCATGATGGGACGTGGTGGCGGTAAGAATGGTTTAATTTCTGGAGTAACTAACTACTTGCAAACTCCAATGCACGGAATACCCAAATATCATATTTCGCTTGTCGCAAATAGTGAAGATCAAGCTAAAATGAGCTTCGAAGAAATCTACGACACAATTGAGATGAATGAAAAACTTCAAAGAATGTTTTCTTGGGGCAAAAAAGAAATCAAAAATCGCAAAACCCAGTCTATTATTCGCTATAAGACAAGCAATGGAAATACAAAAGATGGGTTGCGTGATGGGGCAGTAGTATTTGATGAAATACACCAGTATGAAGATCACAAAGTAACAGATGTTTATATTTCTGGTTTGGGGAAAGTTGCTAATCCAAGAGAATTCTACATTGGGACAGATGGATTTGTCCGCGAGGGATTTATTGATGAAATGAAGGAATTAGCTCAAAAAGTACTCAAAGGAGATGCTAATTTTGATGAATTATTTCCTTTTATTTGCAAACTGAACGATGAGCAAGAAGTCGATGATCCAACAAATTGGGAAATGGCTAATCCTATGTTTACTCTTCCAATGAGTAGTTACGCGAAAAGATTGTATAAAAAGGTTACAAAGCAATATAAGAAACTGGAAGTAAATCCGAGTGGGCGTGATGAATTTATGACCAAACGTATGAATTTGCCGGTTACTGACATCGAAAGAAGTGTAGCCACCTATGAAGAATTAAAAGCAACTAAAAAAGAATTTCCAGAATTAAGAAATCTACCTGCGGTTGGAGGATTTGACTTTGCCTCTACTCGTGACTTTATTGCAGTTGGTGCTTTGTTTAAGGTTGATGGGGATTATGTTTTCAAATCTCATTCATTTGTTCGTAAAGAATTTGTCGATAGAATATATAGCTATTCAAAACCAAATGAAAATGTTAATGGTAAGCGGCGATTTGCTCCGATTAGACAATGGGAGGATGAGGGGTTGCTCACAGTATTAGATGAACCCTCAATGGATGCACAGCACGTTGTAGACTGGTTTGTTCGTATGCGTGATGAAGAAGGCTATGAATTCCAAACTATTTGTGGAGATGGCTATAAAATGAGGGAGTATTTACAACCTAAATTTGAAGAAGCTGGGTTTGAAGTCTCTTGGAATGGCAAATTTGAAGAACCGCTCGGTTATCGTGTGGAAGTTATTCGCAACTTTAGGGCTATCGATGCTCAATTATCAACTGTAATTGAGGATAGTTTCGCTAATCAAAAAATTAATTTCGGGGATAATGACATGATGCGGTGGTACACAAATAACGTGCTTCGACACTTGAAAAAAGATGGGAATGTGGAATATATCAAAAAAGAAGATGTCAGACGAAAAACAGATGGATTTAAAGCTTTTGAAGCAGCAATGTTTAAGGCTGATTTACTAAATGAAGTAGATACCACTGATTTCTATGATAATTTGGGGTGGTTTATGGGATAAAACGATACTTTTTGAGAGTAAAAATATTAGATAATTTACTTATGAAGTTATCAGCGAAAGCAAACAAAATGTAATTCGTTCGGTTGGATATACTTCTAAGCAAGTCATTGCTCGAACCAGTGGCTTACTATATTATTGGTGCTGGCGATTGAAGTTCAGTTAAATGACCAAGAGGGAGTAACAGCCAATACAGTTACGAGTTATAGTTCTAGGGATTGAGCGTATCGTAACATAGTTAGTGGCTATCTAGCATAGCGAGGGGTGACAGGCACCAGAACTAAACCTGACTGCAATGTCCGATTTAATGGCGGAATAGCGTTGCTGGACGATAAAACCAGCGTAGCAAGAGAGGACGCTGAAAAGTGTGGCTGAGGGGCTAGGTTCGAATCCTAGACTTGCTATATCCAACATTATTTGGGGCTGATAATACTAGTACAGTTTCCGAATAATATTAATAAGTCAGTGCGGTTGGAGCTGACAGCAAGGGATAGAAACGACTTCGCTAATAGAAGTTATAGAGTTCGAGCCTCTATCTTGCTATTGCCATTTGATGGCGCAAATGAATTAGGCGTGTGGCTATACATTCCCTAATTCAACCCTGTGCAGGGTGCAAGCACAAAAAGAAATAATAGTCATTTGTATACTGTCTTTGCAAGAGCTAGTACATTAAACAGGATGGGTGGCAAGGCGTCACGCTAGTTTCATAAGCTAGAATAGAACGGTTCAATCCCGTTATCCTGAATTGAGAGCTAATGACTCTCTGGGGCTTGCAAGTTTGCGGGCGACTTCGATTGCATTGCCTAATACCGGTGCATGGAAAAATATTTAAATTATTTATTAGTCAGTTTACGCTGGCTATTTTATTACAGGTTGTCCAGTGGGCAGCCTTTTATTTATAAAAACGCTACTTTTTCGCCCTACTTTTCCATTAAACTTGAATTAAAAGTACGGAAAGGAGAAAATGTGGGACTATTTTCAGACATTTGGTCATCTGTAAAAGATAAATTAAGCACAACCGATTTAACTGGGTATGACGCATTATTTAATGCACAAGTCACGCTTGGTATTAAGAATGCTGCTTTAGAATCTTGTGTTTCTTACTTAGCAAGAACTGTTTCTAAAGGTAAATTTGTATTTAAAAACGAAAGCTCAATTACAGATTCTAAATTTGATTATGCTTTAAATATGAGACCAAATCCTAACCAAACAGCTAGTGAATTCAAAATTTCAATGATAAAAAAGCTGTTAAATGGTGAGTTATTAGTTATACAGGATGGTGATCAGTTCTATATTGCTGATAATTTTGTAACAAACTATTCGCTTGACGGGAACACATACACGGGAGTGACAGTTAACTTCTCCAATAGCAAAGTTTCTAATGCTCCTAATTCTGGACCATACGCTCAAAAATATTTTAATAGAACCTTTATTCAAGGAGTGGATTGTTTTCACTTAGATAATGACAATATTGGTATAAAAAAATATGTTGATAGTCTATGGGATGATTATGGGAAATTATTTGGAATCTTAATTGCTAATCAGCTCCGTGTAGGGCAAGTTAGAGCAAAAATTAGCATTCCTGTTACTAGTAAGATTGATGATAATGAAAGAATAAAATTACAGCAACAATATGCGACAACCTTATACGAAAAAATGATGAATGATCCTATTGTCTTTATTCCTGCAGACGATAAAGCAAAGTCTTCGTATGATGAAATTTCTTCTAGCAAGTCCGCAACACTTCAAAATCAGATTACTGACTTTTGGTCTTTAAAAAAAGTTTTTATTGGAGAAGTAGCAGGATTGTTGGGAATTCCTCCGGCACTAGTGCTTGGAGAAACTGCTAATAATTCTGAAAACTTGGATTTGGCGATTGAATCCGCAGTGATTCCATTAGGGAACAAATTATCAGAAGGATTTGCAAGTATTTTAATTAAAAAATCAGGATATTCAGTTGGTAATACCCTACAAATGACTGGATTTAAAACAATTAACATCCTTGATAGGGCTGATGCAATTGATAAAGTTGGTTCAAGTGGTGTGGTTAAAGTAAATGAAGTTCGTGAGGCTGCCAATTTACCACCAACAGAAGATGGTGACAGATTTATTATGACTAAAAATTATGAAGAGAAAGGAAAAAATAGTGAAGACACTTAAGTTTAATGGCGTAGTTGCCGATAACGATTATGAAGAAGTGTATGACTGGTTTGGTATGGAATGCATCACCCCGCAAAAAGTTGCAGACTTCTTAAATGAGGCTAATGGAGAAGATGTTACCATTCAAATTAACTCTGGAGGTGGCTCTGTATTTGCTGGGAGTGAGATTTTCACAGATTTAAGCAAGTATCAAGGTAAAGTTATTGCTGAAATCTCTGGTCTTTGTGCAAGTGCTGCGACATTCCCACTTTTAGCAGCTGATAGGGTGGCGATAACTCCCATCGGTCAAGTTATGATTCATAACGTATCAATGGTTCAACAAGGCGACTATAGAGATATGGCTTCAAGCTCGGATTATTTATTGGGGTCAAGTGGAAATTTAGCAAATCTCTATGCTGACCGAATGAATATTTCAGCAGAGGAAGCTCAAAAATTAATGGACAACGAAACTTGGTTTAATGCAAAACAAGCTGTTGAATCGGGAATAGTTGATGAAATTCTTTTTGAAAATAATCAATCTGTTCAAATGGTTGCAAGTTTCTCACCAATGTTATCACCTGATAAGATTAATCAATTTAAAAACATGATTAAAGGAGATGACAACAAAAATCACACGATTAATATTGCTCTTGACAAGAAACAAATGGATTCAATTAGTAAATTAATTGATGAAAAAATATCTGAAGTAAAAGCAGAATTTGAAGCTGATAACTCGGCAGACAAGCCACTTAAAAATCAAAAATTTAAACCACTTTTCCTAGGAGGAATTAAATAATGGACTACACAAAATTACCTAATTACGAAGCAGCTGTAGGAAAATATACAGATGCAGTTGCTAACGGAGCAGATGAAAAAGAACAACAAAAATTATTTGCACAGACTATGGAAGTTATGGGCACTGAAATTGTTGAAAAACTTGCTGATCAAACAAACGAAAAAATCAACTCTCTAATGTCATCTCGTTCTTCTGAAGTAATGTCAGCAGAAGAAACAAAATTTTTTAACGATATTACTTCTGGTGTTGGAAATGTAGAAAAAACCTTGCCTCTTGAAATTATCAATCAAGTTTTTGACGAATTGACTTATGCTCATCCGTTGCTTGATATTATCAAATTCCAAGATATGGGGCTTCGCACTAAAGCGATTATCTCTGATGGTATCTATAATGGTGGAACAGCAGTATGGGGGACATTTGCTGGTGATATCCAAGGTAAGTTGAACCAAAACTTCGGGGAACATGATTTTTCTCAAAATAAACTTACTGCATATACTGTTATCCCTAAAGATGCTCTTGACTATAGTTATGATTGGTTGAAAACCTTTATCATCTTACAATTGTCAGAATCTATTGCAGTTGCTCTCGAAACAGCTTTAGTACTTGGAGATGGGAATAACAAACCTGTTGGTTTAATCAAAGATGCTACAGTTGTAAATGGAACTACTACATATGGAGATAAAAAAGTATCAGCCGACCTTTCACCGCTTGCTGCTTTAGAAAATTCTCAAGATGTTTCCAAACAAGCTGCTAAAATTCTAGCACCTATCATGAAAAAGTTGTCATTCAGCGAAAAAGGCATTCCTCTCAATATTGCTGGACAAGCAAAAATTTTGGTTAATCCTCAAGATTATTACAATTTCACTGCGATGTTCTTATATTTGAATGCTAATGGAGTATGGGTTGATATCTTGCCTTTCAATATCTCTGTAGTCCAATCAATGGCCGTACCTGCTGGTAAAGGAATTGTATTTGTTGCAAATCGATATAATGCTTATCGTGGAAAAATGACAATGCAAGAATTTGACCAAACGTTTGCTCTTGAAGATCTTCAACTTTATACTACCAAATCATTCTATTGGGGCAAACCAAAAGATAATAATGCTTCAGCCCTTGTTACAATTGCGACCGTACCTGCCGGGTAAGGAGTAGTCAATGAAATTAAAAGTAAAAGCTGTCTTTGATGATTTAAAGGAAAATGTTAGACGTGAAGTTGATGAAGTTTTTGAGGCTTCCGTAGCAAGATTCAAGGAGCTTGAAAAAAAGCTCCCTGGTTTTGTTGAAAAAGTGGAGGAAAAAGAAGATAAATAATAGGAGTTAAATATGAGTAATGCAGAAACTTGGGCCGATGATAACCTTAATTCATTCAAACAAAGAATGAGAATCAGTACTAATGATTCTGACGAACTTGCTAACTTAACAGATATGCTCATAGCCTCTTATACCTCAATTCTTAGATTAGTTGGAGTGCCTGATGCAAGTGATCCAGAAGTTAAGGAATTAATTTTTGAGCGTTCACGTTATACTTACAATGATGCTTTAGATGAATTTAAGGAGAATTATAAGCAAAATATCCGTGACGTTTTTCTAGCTAATCAACCTACTGATGATGTAGGAGAGACGCAATGATTAAATCGCAAAAACTACTTAAATCATCTAATCGTACAAATAACGGAACGATGCGGACTAAAGTTACATTTCAAGGAGTAGGGCTTGATACGTCATTCGACGGGAGAGGCGGTGATCCTATTGTTCTTTTTAAAACCTACGCAGATCTTTACTCCCCTAGCAATAAAGATTTAACAATCTTGGGGAATCAAAATGTTAAGAATGGAGCAACGATAAAAATTCGTGATCCCTTAACGAGTTATCAACCTAAAAATGATGACAAGGTTATTATTGATGATCCTAGATATTCAGGTCAGGTTTGGGGGATAGTTGACATTCAGCCTGATTTTCATGACCGAACTTTCTTGAAAATAATTCTAGGAGGGACGAATCTTAATGAGTAGTTCAATGACAATCAAAGGGTTTGAAGAAATTGAAGCAAAACTAAGAGAAAAATTTAGTGAAACTCGTGTAAGAACAATCGAAGGTAAAGCTCTTGGAAAAGCAGCAGATGAAGCTGTTGTTGATTTGAAAAGTACTCTTCAAGGATTCGCTGATAGTGGAGATACGGTGGCTGGGGTTGTTCGAGGGAATGTTTCAAGAGCTTCGGGATTTCCAATAATTAAGATTGGGAACAGTGGTAAACATTGGAGATTAGTTCATTTAGAAAATAATGGATTTACTAGGAATGGTAAGAGCTATCGTTATAAAAGCTTTGGTGCTTTACAAAAGTTTTCAAACGCACAAAGAAGTAAGTTTGTAGAGTCAGCTCAAAGGGATCTAAAGGAGTTAATTGAATGAAAGATATGCTTAACGAATTAATGGAAGAGTTAGCAACTGATTCAGAAATTCAAGAAATTAAGCAAAATCAAGGTTTTAAGAGCTATGTTCGCTATGATGAACTTCCAAAAGATAAAACGAGCATTACTGTTATTCCTTCTGGTCCTCCTGAATCAGTGGGATTTGCGAGTAATGATTCATTATCAAAACATTTTATCTTCCAAGTGAGTATTGAAGCGATTCAGCGCGATGTTCCAAAAAAACTTCAAAGGAAAGTTGAACAAATTCTTAAAACTAAGGGATTCTATCAAATGTCAGGTGGTTTAGATGATTATTTCTCAACCACTAAGAGATATGTGGATGCAAGATTTTATCAAGGCAATAGCCAATTATATGATGATTATTAATAAAGGAGAAAAAAATGGGTACAGCTACAGTTGGATTTAAAAAATTAACCATTCGAATTTTGGATGGTAAGCCAGCTACACTTGACACAAATTTATTTGTTGTTGAAGGTAAAAAAGATAAAGGGGCAACTTCAAGTGCTAAAATTTCAGGGCTTGCAGTTGATCCAGTAAAAACTTGGGGTTCAAATGGTGTTTACCACATCTCAGGTAAAGGTGTGGGTGATGGTAAGATTGATTTTGATATCATTGATATTCCTGACAAAGTTCAGTCTGCCATTCTTGGATATACCATTGATGCAGATGAAATCATTACAGCAGGAAGTGACACTCAAGCTCCTGACTGCTCAATTTTGATTGAAGATTATGATATCCGTGGTGATAAATTTATGCTTGGATTTTTGACTGGTGTCTTTTCTTATGATGGAGTAGAAATTGAAACTTCACAAGGGAAAGCATCTGAAATTAAGCCAGATACTCTCTCTTATTCTGTTGGTTCAGCAGATAATGGCGATTTCTTCAAGAAATATGCAGGAACTGACACAGCTGCGCAGGATAAAGTACGTGCCGCTTTGAACATGACCACTACGCCCTAATAGCCCCGTAGTCGGTCAGGCGACCGTAGGGGACGCAAAACTTTGAAAGGTAAGAAATGGCTAAGTTAGAAATTACTCTCCACCAAAAGGGTGGGGATGTCACTTATAAGCAAAATCATATCACTGGTCAGAAGTATCTTGATTTTTGGAATATTCAAGAGAAAATCGAGAAAGAATCACTTAATAATGTAGAAATTATTGCTTTGAGACTTGAATATATTGCCAGTCTTTTCCCAGATGATAAACTTACGAAAGAACAAGTTTTGAAAGGACTAGACCCATGGGAATTAGACGCGACTATCTCACATTTGATTTCTGTTGTTTTGGGAAACGAGGAAAGTGACGAAAAAAAAGAACCATAACTGCTAAAGAAGCTAAGGAAAGTTTCTTAAACTTCATTAAGCAGTTAGTTGTCAATACTGGATTTACCGTTTCAGACATTTTAGATAATGACTTTGAGACTATTGTCGGAGTGATCAATTCTAATGACGATGATTCAGAAGCAAGTTTGGTTGAAGAAGAAACTGAGGTAATGTCCCTTGGTGACTTCATGAATAAATTATAAAAACGGCTCTTAGGAGCTGTTTTTTTAGTTTCGTTTTAGGTAACGCTTGCAAAATTAATAAATAAATTTGTATAATAGGTATAGTATTTATTGAGGAGAATATAATGAATAACAAAGATAATAAACCATTTTTTAAAATAGCGTGGTTCTGGATATCGCTTAGTAGCATATTAATTGCAATCATCTGTTTAATTATTACCACAGTTAATACATCAAAATCTGCAGCATTAAAGAAAAAAACAAGCTCCATGAGCCAATCGTACTCAAAAGCAATGTCTTTTAACAGGGACTTTGAAAAGTACCTTGATAAAAATGTTCCTAATTATAGTTCTTATGTTAGCGATGCAGTAGACTCAGTATTAAATAAAACAAAAAATGATTATTCAGATGATGACGAAAATGCAAATGACACAGCGAGTTCTAGTTCCGAAGAACTAAGTTATTCATTTGGAAAAGCTGTATCTTTTAATAATGAGTCTGATGATACTAATATTGATGTTACTATAGTAAGTGCTGGTATTGATGAGAACTATTCATCACAACTAAATAATCCACCAACTGGAATAAAACCAATGGTAGTTACAATAAAAATGAAGAATACAGGAAATTCGGCTTACGAATTTAACCCACAAGAATTCAATGCATATGATTCTGAAGGAAATACATTGAACTTTGATTCAGGGACATATAATAATACAATGCCAAGTTCGGTAAATGTGGGACAAACTGTATCTATCAAAATATTCTTTGATGCTAAAAACGATGGACCATTTTCAGTAACATTTGCTGATGGAACATGGAAATAAATTAAAAAAGACCGATAGGTCTCTTTTTTATTCTAAACAAAAAAACGCTACTTTTTAAGGGCGTTTTTTGTTTATCCTTGAATTAAGAATAAAAGTTCAAGGAGAAAGTAATGGCAGATACACCTTTAGGGAAAATGATAATTGAAATGGGGTTTGATGATTCCAGCTTTTCAAAAGGCATTACTGGCGTTAACAAGCAACTAGCTGCTTTAAAAAATGATTTAAAAACTTCTCAAACCTCCTTTTCAACATTTGGTAAAGGTGTTGATGGAGTTAGAAGTCCAATGGAAGTTTTGAATAAATCAATTGCTAAGCAAAAGGAACAGCTTGATTTATTGAAAAAATCATATTCAGGCTCACTAGTAGATGGAAAAGCAACTTCCAGTACTCAAAATTACGCGAACCAGATTTCTCGAGCAAATGCCCAATTAGCACAATATCAAGCCCAATTAAAAAATGCAGCAATTGAACAATATAAACAAACTTCTATTTTACCTAAACTATCATCCGGTTTTGAAAAGATAAGTGGAGGGCTAGACACAGTTTCTAGGAAAACTGCACCAGTCACAGTAGGAATTACAGCCGCTTTTGCGAAAGGAATTCAAGCAGCAACCAATTTCAATGGTAAGATGACTGAAATTCAAGCGTTGCTAGCTGATGATACTTCGCCAAAGCAATTAGCCCAAAATATGGATGTATTATCCAGCAAATCCAAACAATGGGCTAGACAATACGGTATCGATACCTCATCTATCAATGATGGTATGGAAGAAATGATTAAGCGCGGTTATGATTTTAATCAAACCGTTGGGGCTATGCCAGCAGTATTAGATGCCTCAAGAGCATCAGGGGAAGATTTCGGAACAGTAATGTCTGCATCAACTGCTATTCTAGAACAGTTTGGCTTGAAGACTGAAGATACAGCATCCATGATGAAAAATACCCAACGTGTAACGGATAGTTTGACATTTGTAGCCAATAAAACATCTGCAGGTTTTGAAGACATGGGTGTGGCAATGGAATATGTTGGACCCGTTGCTCATTCGTTAGGGATGAATCTTGAAGAAACTTCATCTGCAATTGGTTTACTTTCAAATAATGGTATCGAAGGTGAAAAAGCTGGTACCTCATTACGTGGTGCTTTATCTCGCTTGTTAAAACCTACTAAACAATCTTCGGCAGCTTTTGAAGAACTTGGCATTAATATCGATGAGTGGAAAAAAGGAAATATCGGTTTACCTGATATGCTCGATACCATCAAAAAACATACCGAAGGTATGACAGACGCTGAAAAAAGTTCATTAGTTGCTAAAGCATTTGGTACAGAAGCTCAAACAGGAATGAATATCTTGATTGACCAGGGTGGCAATGCATTACGCAACTTAACTAAAGAAACACAAAATGCGACTGGTTATACTAAAAAACTCGCAGACCAAATGAACAATTCTGATAAGAATGCTTTTAATAAAGCTAAAGCGACTTTGGAAGTTTTATCAATTAATTTAGGTCAAAAGCTCCTACCTTCAATCATTCCAGTTGTTAAAGAAATAGATAATTTGGCAGGCTCGTTTTCAAAATTAAGCCCAGAAACTCAACAATTCATCATTAAAATGGCAATAGCAGCGGCCGCAGTTGCTCCAACAGCGAAAGCTTTGAGTGGATTAACAAGTATTCTTTCGGGAGTGACTGGTGGTCTGGCTAAGCTTGGAGCAAAAGGAGCTGGAGAACTCGCGCTTAAAGGAATAGCAACTGGCGCAACTGGTGCCGCTACAGAAGTAGGTGGACTATCAGCTGTATTGGCAGGAATGGGGCCGGCGTCAATGATTGCTATTGGTGCATTAGGTGCAGCTGGCTTAGGATTAGTTATTTGGAAGCTTACAGAAGGATTACGCGAGCAACAAAAAGAGGTTTCTAAATGGGGAACAGTTGTTGGTACTGAAGCGAGCGGGAAATTAGATACGCTTAATCAAAAATTTGTGGCTGTTAAAGATGCAGCGATTCAGTTTGATGTTCAGGGAAGCCCAGCTATCGGAAATGTGAAACAGGCAATAAGTGATTTAGGTACTGTAGCGAGTGAATCAATCACAGAAACAGAAAAGGCACTAACTAAAGGAGCTGAAACAGCAGGCCTGACTGACAAACAAGTTAATGATGCAAAAGCTGGTTTAGAACAACAAAAAGCAAATGTGCAATCAATCACCAATCAAACCACAGCGATTTATCAAAATGCAGCAAATGCTCATCGTGCTATCACCGATGCTGAGCGTTCCATTGTAGAGAGCAACCAACAAAAGTTAATTGAAACTACCATTAAAAATTACGGAATTACAGGGAATAAAGCCAAAGAAGTAATGAAAGTATTTAGTGGTGATCTTAAATCTATGAATGATGATGCGCTTAAACAATCAAGTGCAGGAATCAGTAAAATGATGCAAGAAGAAATCAAAACTTATAAAACAGGACAAGCTTCTTTAGATTCTGCTAAGGCATCTGGTGCATTAAAAGCTGATGAGTATAATAAAAAAACTCAAGCACTTGAAAAATCTCACAATGATACCATGGAAAAATATGGCGAAGAGTACGTGAAAGTTAAAGCTGAACAGCAACAGCGAGAAATCGATAATCTCCAAGGTGGTGCTCATAAAATTGAACGTCAAAGGGCAATCATTCAAAAAAATCAACAACAGTTAAAAGATGACTTTAAAAAATTTGGATTAGATTATGATCAAGTTATGTCAAATGTTGGTAAAAGTGGAGATAAAGGCTCAAAGGCATTCGGTGATACTGGTAATTTAATCGCACAATACACCACAAAAATGAGTGCGGATGCTAAAAAAGCAAATGATTCTTGGAATGGTATTATTTTAGACCCTAAGACAGGTAAAATGACAACAGATGCACCAAAAGCAATTGCGGAAGCGTTGAATGCTAAAGGTGGTTGGGACAATATGCAGTTCATCTTGAAGAATGCCAATCTTTCTACAAACGCTCGAATCAAAATTGCAGAGGCTTTAATTGCCAATGGGCAATGGAATCAAATGACTCCAGAACAAAAGCAATTAGTTGTCAATAATAACCCAGCTTTACAAGCTATCACGAGTGGTAAAGGCAGTATGGCTTCATGGAACTCTATGCCAGAAAATGTTAAAAAACTTCTTGGTAACGATAAAGATTTCCAAAACAAAAAAGGGGCAGCCGCAAGTGCTTTAAAAGCGTGGGATGCCATGCCAGAAAACGTTAAGAAAATGTTCGCGAACAATGCGGATGTATTAAGTAAGAAAAAAGGCGCGGCCGATGCGATTACTCAATGGAATTCATTATCTCCTAAACAGCAAAAACTTCTTGCTCAAAATCTTACAGGAGATGGAGTTTCTAAAGCTCAAAAAGCTATTGATAGTTTACCTAAAGAGAAGAATACAACTTTAACTACCACTCATAAAAATATTTTTCAAGAAATATATGAAAAAATAACCAAACATGCTACAGGTACTAATTACCACCAAGGCGGACTCGCAATGGTTAATGACCAAAAAGGTTCGCTATATAAGGAATTGATTACTTTGCCAACAGGCCAAAGCTTCATTCCCGAAGGTCGAGATGTCGTTTTAAACTTACCTAGGGGTTCGAGCGTTTTGAAAGCCAGTAAAACAGCTCAGCTTATCCCTAAATATGCCGATGGTACTGGTGGAATTCCAGCTAATGCGAAAATATTTAGAGATATGCGAGCTGTGCAACAGCAGCTAGTAGTTAATACACCAGGTGTTGACAACAGTAATCAACTTAGCGCCATTTTAAGAGTATTGGAAACGATAGCTTCAAGTGGTACAAATAAAGATGTTATTAGTGCTTTACAGATTTTAGGGAACCGTCCAATTGAAGCTTACTTGGATTTAGACAAAGTTACTAATAAAATTACTGATAAGCAAAATCAAAAAAATAGAATGGCAAATCTAATGAAAGGGAAAAGCATATGAAGAAAGTAATGAAAATTACCTATGGTGGTACTGATTTATCAAGCTTTTTTGATTCTGTGACAAATATTAAAAGAAATATTGGTTCAACTTGGGAGAATTCGACGGAAAAACAAGGCAATGGCGTTGATTTTCTTTATAACTCAAGGGGGTCAAAAGGAATTTCGTTTGATTATATTTTAAAGGGAATATTCTTTAGTGATATTAATCATAATAAAGAAAAACTGGCTAGTCTGATTAATACTAAAGTTCCTATTGAATTAATATTTGAGGATGAACCAAATAAAGTTTGGTTAGCCCTTCCTGACGGTGAACAAAGTTTTGATTTGGATTCTGGGTCATTAAATTTTCTCGTGCCATCTGGAGAAGCTGAGTCGGTCGATACTAAAGTTTTGAATGAATCTAATTCAGGAGGCGAGCTTGGAACAATTACTCATAATGCTGACGGTTCGACAAAAGTTCAAATCAATAATCAAGGAACTCTTGAAACTTTCCCACAAATTAAAATTACTAATGTTCATGAAAATGGCTATCTTGGGCTTGTAAATGAGAATGGTATTTTAGAGATTGGTAAAAGAGATGAGGCGGATGGAGAAACTGTTCCTGAAAGCGAAGTTCTATATACAACCGATAATGACTTGCAATTCAGTGATTTTGTAGATGCAACTGGTAAAGTAAACCCTCAAATGGATTCAGTGGGTCTTACATGCGATACAACAGGAAAAATTGGTTATTTAAAAGATGGATTAAGACTTATAACCCCTAGTACATCTACTGCGAGTTCTCACCGAGGGGGGATGCTTTCTTTCGATATCCCACCAGACTCAAACGGTGATAAAGGGGCAGTTAATTTTTATGCATGGTTTAATATTTTTGTCCACGCATTGCAAAATGGACAGACCGGAATACTTCAAATTATGTTTACAGATTCTAATGATAAATTCATTGCTGGATATGGGGTTGTGAAAGGTGATAAAACAGGTAATAAAGGAGAAGCGAAGTTCTGGATTGGTGGGGATCACCCTAAAGAGTGGAAATCAATTGTTTTTCAAACGAATGACGGAGAACACGTTAAAGACCCTTTAAACAATACAATGTTTAATAGTAAAACTGGTTCAGCTGATTTTGTCAAACAAGGAGCAAGTTTGGGTTTTTATTGGAAAGGCAGCAGACAAACGATTAATGTTCCAGAATTAGAAAACATACCGATTGAGAGAGTCTATATCTTTATTGGTAACTTTACAAATTCAGATAAGTTTTTTGGGGAATTATCACTCCGTAGATTCCTTTGTAGAAAAGATAAAGTAAATGTTTGGCATGATTTACCAAATAGGTATCAAGCTGGTTCAGTTATGGAATTAGATATGCAGAACGGAAAATTAATAAAGGATGGAATTGCTTCAAATAATGAGCTAGTTACAGGTTCAGAATTTTTCTCACTTCCTCCAGGAGAAAGTGAGCTTGATATTTATCAATCGTCATGGAATTCTACTCCTCCTCAAATCGAAATCCAATGGAAGGAACATTTTTTATAATGCAGATTACAATTCATGATAATCAAATGAATAAAGTTGGCTTCTTAAGTAATGAAGTCCCAGGTATTCCTTCTTTCTTTAATGATGCTTGGCACCGCTATTTAGCAGAAGGGGCATCCACTTTTAATTTCTCAGTCAATAAATTTAAAAACGGATTTATACAAGACTATTGTCAGTTTTTGAACGATCAGGCATACATCAGTTTCACTTTTGAAGGTGTGGACCAAGTTTTTAGTGTTCTAACTTTAGAAGAAACAGATGATATTATCACATTGAATTGTGCCACTTTGAACCTTGAACTAAGAAACGAACAAGCTAATCCTTTAGTTAATACTTCCAATCACAATATTAAATGGTACTTTGACACAATGGGATTAATTTCTTATAGTCAAATCTCTCTTGGGATTAATGAGGTTTCTGACCTTACACGAACCATTAGTTATGATGGACAAGAATCCAAACTTGCCCGACTTTTATCTGTTATCGGCAACTTTGATGCAGAGTTTGAGTTTGTAACAAATTTGAATGATGACGGCACGTTAAAGAGTATCATTCTTAATATTTATAAAGCCAATGATGGAGTAAACATTCAAGGTGTAGGGACATGGCGTAATGATGTCACCCTATATTTTGGAAAGAATATATCAGAGGTTCGTAGAGCAATTGATAGAACACAGATATTCAATGCTACAACTGTCAAAGGAGCTGATGGATTAAGTTGGAAAAATTCAGAGTGGTCAGTTAAGAATGAAGATGGAAAGGAAGAGTTTTATAAACGAAAAGGAGATGATACAGCCTATGCGCCAATATCTGCGGAGTTGTACCCTTCTCAAATTCAATCAGTAAGTCGTGATATTTGGATTCGTAAAGACTTTGAGACTGAATATAAAAATGTAAATGATATGTGGGGCTATGCACTGAGTCAGTTTAAGAAATACGCTTATTCATTAGTCACCTATGAAGTCAATGCGAGCAGTCGTTTAATTAGTCAAAGTGTCGGAGATGGGCAATCCCTATCCATTGGCGATACTGTTCGAATTCAAGACGAAAATTTCAACATTCAAACAGGAGGATTGATTCTTCAAGCTCGTGTTTCAGAATTAGAAATAAGTTTTTCTAACCCTTCTAATAATAAACTGATATTTAGTAATTACGTAGAATTGGAAAGTGGGATTTCTGATGATTTGGAAGCACGATTATCCCAATTAATCAAAGATAATACACCTTATCGTTCGGACATTACTTCTACAAATGGGACTCAGTTTAAAAATGGGACCGGAACTACAACTCTAGGTGCTCATGTTTATTTTGGGTCAGATGACAAAGAAACAATTGCGGATAGCTACGAATGGTCGAAAGATGGAACGGTTGTCGCAAACGTTCAAGAAATCACTGTGGATGCCAGCGGAGTTGCGAATAAGGCAGTTTATAGCTTTAAAGCAATGGTTGCGGGTAAAGTAGTCGCAAGTCAGTCGGTCACTATCACTAA
This sequence comes from Lactococcus sp., assembly GCF_036648155.1. NCBI lineage: Bacteria > Bacillati > Bacillota > Bacilli > Lactobacillales > Streptococcaceae > Lactococcus > Lactococcus sp. Next base: position 71,629 of record NZ_JAVXIY010000004.1, read on the forward strand.
TGTGGATGATGGAACTAGCCCGATTAATCTAGTTATTGATTCATCTAATGGCTATCAATTTAAAAATAATATCATTAATACAACTTTCACTGCGATACTTTATCAAAATAATAAAGAAATTGATAGTGATGGTACAAAATTTGCTTATATATGGTCTAAAACTAACTCTGATGGAACGGTAGATATTGCTTGGAATCTTGCCCATCAGACAAGTCGAAAATCAATTACAATCACAAATAGTGATGTTTGGCAGAGAGCTACATTTGATTGCACTGCAGAACCACTTAATTAATAGGAGGAATAAAATATGTCAATTGTCTCAAGTGGACAAATCACAATCACAGATTTATCAGATGGGATGCAACTCAACGCTTTCATCACAGCGAGTGGGGTGACTACTCAAACTTATGATGCAACAGCTCAAACATGGTCACCAAGTTATGCGACTACTCCACAAGTTTTAACGCTCAACCTTACTAAAGCAGGGAGTACAACTTCTGTTGTTAGTGGGATTTCTGGAACTATTACTTGGACACGAGCAGATGGAACAACAACAACAACTATCTCTTCAACCACTAATACTGATACTCAATATATGAGCGGAACTTCAAATAGTGTGTTGACAACAAAAGTCAATGTCCCAATTGCTAACTCAGCATCACGATTCACCGCTTCTGGATTATGGGTTGACCCTAATACAGGCTTAAATGTTCCATTCTCAGCTGTTTTAGATTTAACTGTTGTACAACTTGCTAAATCAGCTGTTCTTGCGAATGTTTATGCTGGAAATGGTGGAGCGTTCTACAATTCTATGCCTGCAAGCTTAACAGTTAACGCTGATTTATATAAAGGAGGGCAACTTTCTGCAGGAAACAAGCAAATATTCTTCGGTTATGCAGATAGTACTGTAACTACAACTGGTTCAACTGGCTATAACTCAAACCTTGGATTAGGTTGGCATTTATGTACTTCATCTACAACTGGTCAAACACCAAATGTAACTGCTGGTACAAATACAACTTCTCAAGGGATACTAACAGTTCTACCAACGGCTGTTACAAACTCGCAAAGCTTTAAGGCAGTTGTTATTGACCAAGCAGGTGGTACAGCAGGAACTGCAGTTAGTGGTATATGTACTCTTCTTGATTATACAGACCCATTAACTTGTACGATTGATAGTACAGCAGGTAGCATTTTTAAAAACGGTTCTGGTACAACAACACTTACTTGCCGAGTATTTCAATCTGGTGCTGAAATTGATACAGCTGGAACAACCTATACTTATAAATGGTCTCAACGTAATCAAAATGGCGTATTAAATGCCAATTTTGGCGGTACAGGCAATCAATATAAAACTGGTAAAACAATTAGTGTTGCGGCGACTGATATCAATGTCAAAGCTCAATATACATGCGAGGTGAATCAATAATGAAAAGTACATTTTATGCCAATATTGAACTTGGGGGAGAAATCACACAAGTTAGCTTTGAAGCAACAAGCGCAAGTGATGTGATTGAACAAATCTGGCGGACTTACGGTATCTCCACTCCAATTATTGAAATTTGGGCGGAGGTAACTGATGACGATAGTAGCAAGCAATAGCCTCACCGTAAGTAACGTTAATGATGGAACAACAACTCACATAGCCTATGCCAACAGCGCTGACGGCACGGATGGTTTCACTACTGTTTATCCGAATTTGAATCTGTTGACTGATAGCAAAGAGTTTAATAATAAAAATAAACAAGGAAGTAATCTAACCACTTCTATAACATCACAAGCGTCAACTATATTGGTTGAAAATAATGAAAGTTACTTGAAATTTGTAAAAACAGATGGACAGTCACAGGATTGGTTTAGAGCTTTATTAAAACCTGACAACACATTTACCAATGCACCAAATCTTAACATTTTACCTAATACGCAATATACTTTTAGTTTTTTAGCAAAAGGTAGCGGCGAACATATTGTTTTTGCTTACAGCTCTTGGACATCATTGCCATCATCTGGAGCCTTAAGAATTGATTTAACTAATGAGTGGAAATTATATGCTTTCACAGTGACATCTGCAACTGTTATTCCAGATAAGAATGTTCAATTCTTTATCCGTTCTGGAATAACTGGAAGCGAAATTAATCTTAAAAAACCTAAAGTAGAAGAAGGTTCCGTCGCTACTCCACACATGCCATCAGCTAGTGAAGTCACAACTGCTGACTGGCCACGATACATCGGTCAGTACACAGACTTTACGCAAGCTGACAACACTAATCCGTCCAATTACATTTGGAGTCTGATGCGAGGGGATGACGGAAAACCTGGGGCAGATGGTAAAGACGGATTAGCAGGTAAGGATGGTAAGGGGATTAAAGCCACTGCAATCACTTATCAAGCAAGCACTAATGGCACCACTGCTCCAACTGGTACATGGTCAACTAGTGTCCCTAGTGTGGCTAAAGGGAGTTTTCTGTGGACACGCACCATCTGGACGTATACAGATAACACTACAGAAACTGGATATGCTGTAGCTTACATGGGTACAAATGGTAACAATGGTACTAATGGTGTAGCAGGTAAAGATGGTGTCGGTATCAAAACTACGACCATTACCTATGCAGGCTCAACGAGTGGAACAACGGCACCATCTAGTGGTTGGACTTCCACAATTCCGACAGTTGCTGCAGGTAGTTATCTCTGGACTAAGACATTATGGACGTACACGGACAATACCAGTGAAACAGGTTATTCAGTAGCTAAAATGGGAAATACTGGTCCAACTGGTCCTTCTGGCGTAGACGGTAATCCCGGTAAAGTCGTTTCAGACACTGAGCCAACTACACGTTTTAAAGGCTTGACTTGGAAATATTCAGGAACAACAGACCTTACAGCTAGTGATGGAACAGTTATATTATCTGGTACCGAATATTATTGGTCAGGAACTAACTGGATATTAAGCGAAATAAATGTACATAATATAAATGGAAATAATCTAAAAATTACTGATGGTGAGTTCATAAGCACAACAACTAATGGTCTAGTTACAACCTCTACTGAAATTAAAGATAATCATATTTCAATCTCTAAGGATGATAGTGCATCTGATATTTTAAACAGCATTACTTTAGATCCTGAACAAGGTTTAGCAATGGCTTATTTGAACCGCTCAACAGGCGATAACAGAGGAGTTGGTGTAAATTTTCAAGGTTTATTTACCAATGACAATGCCGGAAATTATGCTCAACTCACCCCACAAGGAACAAAATTATCAACTGATGTTCCTTGGACGAGTTTGACTCCCACAGGAGGATTTAACGGTGGTTCAATTCAGTTTTCAGTACAAAATGGCGTTGCCTATTTTTCAGTTTCTGCTTTGGGTGTCCCAGCAATGACTGCTAATAATTGGTATCAATGCGCTCAACTTCCAACTGGAAGTAGTGCAATTCCTTCTGTTAATAAGGTAACAACTGCTTTCGGTAATGCTTCAGTTTGGGGATTTTATGTCTCGAGAAGTGGAGGACTATTCTTCCAATGTAAGTCAAATGTCTCGGCGACAGGAAATCTAGCAAATGCACTTGCCGCATTCCCAATAGGATAGGAGAGAAAATGGAAAAAGTAAACCAAACAAACACAACAACTGACATTTATGTTAGTGATAAAAAAGTGGGGGATTTCACTCTCACTACGTTCGATAACGGGTCAATGAATGCAAATTTCATGATCAATGATGCAGCAATATTTCATGGTACGCCCGAAGCAGCTCAAGACCTAGCTAATTTGGTTAGTTCAGCAGTCAATCAGTCTAAAGCTTTGTTGGCTGATTTTGAAGCTAGTAAAGAATAGAAAGCAGGGGTTATGGAATTAGAACAACTTGTGGAGCAACACGAGGATAAGCTTAAACAGCATGACAAAGAGTTATCTCGGCTTAATGATATGTCGGTTGAAATGCAAAAGCAAATGAATGACGGTCTGACTCGTGTGGATGAATCAAATCGCTTTTTAAGAGAACAGAATACTCGTCAATCCGAGCAGAATGCGCAAATATTGCAAGCCGTCATCAAAGGCAACGAAAGCTCAGATGAACATCAGTTTCAGTTGAAGCTGCTTGATAAAACAAACTTTTGGAAACTAATTTTCGGAATTGGTGGAGCTTCGGCTTTCATATATACGATTATCATGGAAGTTATAAAATTAATTAGATAAAAGAGGAAAAATAAAATGGATCAAAATTTAATGACAATCTTTAGCGGTATCTTAACAGTAGCTGGCTCTGTAGTCTCTTACTTCATTTCACAGGCTGCTAAAAAACATAGCAATGTAAAAAACATTGACGCTTTAGCTAAATTGGCGAACCAGGCAGTAAGTTGGGTACAAAAAAACTATACAGATAACCCTGAAAAATTATCTGAAGCTATTAATTATGTGACAGGAGAAGCTAAGAAACTTAAAATTAAAACCAATCCAGCACAAATTGAAGCTCAAATTGAAGCTTCTTTGGCTCAGTTGAAAAAGAATTTTACTGCTGATCCAGCTAAAACAATTAAAGATGTTGCACAAGCTACATCTGAAGTTGCTCAATCAGTATCTAAAACAGCAGATACTATTTCTACTAACGCTGAAGAACTGTCTAATCTTGTAGAACCAATTATTAATGGAACAGAAGGACTCACTGAAGAATAGGGGGCTATTATGAATGGATATGACATTTCCAGTTATCAAGCAGAATTGAATGCTGGAATTGTTCCTTCTGACTTTGTATTTATTAAAGTTACTGAGGGAACGAATTATATAAATCCAACTTGGAAAGAACAAGCTGGACAAACCACTCAAGCCGGTAAGTTACTCGGCTTCTATCATTTCGCTAGTACTGGCAATCCAATTGCGGAGGCAGACTTCTTTATCAGCGTTGTTAAAGACTATATTGGTAAAGCAGTTCTGGTCTTAGACTTTGAAGCTGGGGCAATTAATGCATGGGGAAATGTTGGTGCTCGTCAATTTTTGAATCGTGTAAAAGAAAAAACTGGCATCAATCCAATGATTTACATGTCAGCTGAAGTTACTCGTCAATTTAATTGGAGCACTCTTTCAAATACTAACGCTTTGTGGGTTGCTCAATATGCTTCAACAAGTCCTACAGGCTATCAATCTGCCCCTTGGTCAGATGGTCAAGGATATGGCGCTTGGAGTTCAGCAGCGATTCATCAGTACAGCTCATCAGGAACTTTAATGAACTGGAACGGACAGCTTGATTTAAATCTTGCTTATATTAATTCTGCTCAATGGAAAGAATTAGCTGGCGGAAATTCTACACCACAAAATAACAATAACTCAAATACTAATTCACAATTGGAGGATGATGACCTTATGAAATTTACCTATAAAATTATTGATGCAAAAACTAATAAATCTCAAGGCACGGTTTATTATTACGATGGAAATAAAATAGTTGCTTTATCTAATGGAGACCAACTCAAAATTATCCATCAAATCTATAAAGACACAACAGGAAAAGAGATGAAACATTATGATTGGCGAACAGATGCTCCATGGTATGTTCGTTTCATGCAAGCAATCAATCAAAAAACAGTGGAAGTTGCTTGGAAATAAAACTAACCCTGACTTCGGTCAGGGATTTTATTATGTCTATTTCAAAAATCATACTTTAGTACGATTTTATAATTGCTCTAACTGTTATATAATATAATCGAGATTATTATCATACACGGAATAGGATGAGATTTATGAAAAATTTGAAAAAGAAGGCAGTAATAGGTGTTGTTTTAGGGCTATTTATAGGATTATCTTACGGCTATATCATTCATAATATGGCGCTTGGTATTTGTATCGGGTTGAGCTTCAGTGCAATGAGTTACTTTAGGTATAGAAAATAAATTAACCCCGCTTCGGCGGGTGTTTTTTTAGAATAGAGGTATATTTTACAGAAAACTTTCTCGAATGTTACTTTTTAATAATCGATACGGTTTGTATGAAAAGATATGATATAATGTTTAGCCGAACTTTTTCGCTTGACACGAATAATAATAATGTTATAATTAATTTAACGAACAAATCAGGAAAAGTCGTCTAACCTTGTCTGTTGTTGTGTCGTTGTGTTGTAGTTGTGTAGTTGGCATACCATGTAAGATTGTTTATTTTATCTAATTTATAGATAAAATAAAATAGGGTGGCAGGCACCATAATAAAACTTGTGATATTTGTTTATTGAATGTTTTCAATAAAATAGGGTGGCAGGCACCATAATAAAAAGCTGACTATATACGAGTCCACCTTGCGTTGTACAGGGTGGGCTTTTTTTGGAGAATTTTAATGAGCGGTTATAGAAAACCAAGCACAAAAGATTTAGTGAGACTGCATAAGAATTTGAAGTTTATATATGAAATTAGTGATTTTTATTCGGAAAAACTTGCAGGAAACGATATTCACATCAAAGCTGGAGAAGAAAAAGTTGTAGTATGTTTCGAAAAGAATAGCCTATTTCATTTGTTAGGATTGAAGTACTGTTATGGAAATAATCAATTATGGAAAAACCTTCGTAAACGTACTTTAACGGTAGATGATTTTTTAATTCAGAATTATACTTTTAATAAGTTACAAGTTATGCATGAGTTTGTAGAAATTTTTAATGGTAATGGTTATTTATTAAATGGTTTTGAATTGCAAAGTGCCTGTTTTGATAAAGCCATGAGAACTAATAAATTAATACTTGCAATAGGTCTAGGAAATAAAAATAATTTAGTTCAGTATTTTCCTCAGAGCGCTATTGATCTAAGGAAAAGAAGTGATGGTATTAATCTTGGTGTAAAAATTGAAGAAATTATTTCTATTAATAAAATTACTAAAGAGACTATTAAAGTCCTTTAAGTATATCACTCGCCCTCCGGGGCGTTTTTCTTTTGCCGTTATTATGATATAATTTTCGTAAAGAGAGGAAAAGCTTATGAAAAAAGGTAGCGATAGATTAGGAATCGAAACAGGTTTGTGCTTAGGAGTGGCATTTGGGATTATTTTTCATAACTTAGCTATGGGTATTGGTATCGGATTGTTATTTGGTCTTGCTTTTGATTACAGGAAAAAGAAATAATACTGGCTCTAGGGCGTTTTTCTTTACAACGGAAATGGAAAGTTATATAATTTTTATATTCCAAAAATACTTTTTTCATAAAGTTTACTCCGAGCGTCCCTCTCCTAACTGGGGCGCTTTTTTATTGACAAAGAATAATGATAGCGCTATAATAAATTATCCTGATATTTTATTCCTAGAGTTTTCTTCATCCATGAGAAGCTCGTTATAAAATTTTTCTTAAATGCCTCCTCCCCCTTATGAGGCATTTTTTATATAAAAAAGCACTAGCATAAGCCAGTGCCGAAAAGTGATTAGAGCAAGGTATGAATAATATAGTATAAAACTAGATTAACTTGCAATAACTTTTATAATATTATCAATTTTATGAACAATTGTCAATAATAATATGTTATAATGTATTCGGGATGATTATGGGATTTCATCTCCTTTCTAGATTTAAGCTGCTCTTCGGAGTGGCTTTTTTTGTTTTCCGAATTAAACCTAATCGTCCGTAAAAAAGCAAGAAACATTTCTATATAGCGATTTAATCGTCCGTAGATTCGCACATCTTTATTTTCCAAATTAAATCCAAACCCGTCGAATTCCATGGGTTTACATTATTGCTGACCTCAGCAATATTTGGTATTATGCGGGTTGAATGTCTGTGACCCTCATTTTTGATGGTCGCAAAATATGGTATAATATTAGTGAGAGGATTGCAGTACTAGACTGTGATACGGAGTGTACGATTAATGCGTATATTTTGGTTCTTTAGCTCAGTTGGTAGCTAACCGTTCGGTCGCTGGTTCGAGTCCAGCAAGAACCATAATAAAAAGGTACATATAACAGTAGAAACTCCCAAAGGAGTTTTTTAGTTACGTTAATTAAAATAAAAAAACTGTATATCTAAGATATACAGCCTCTTGCCCGACAAAAATTAGTTACGTTTTTAGTTACGTTTTAGATGTAACTCATAGGTATTCATTAGTACAATAATTTGCATATATCCCCTAAAACAAGGTTTAGCGGTATCTATTGACATTTATTGACACAGTATGTCATAATAGCTCTATGACAAAAAATGCAAGACAAACCGCACTCGATGTACTAAATGATATTTTTGGTAATGATGCCTATGCAAATATTTCATTGGATCGAAATTTGCGAGATTCTGAACTATCCACAGTGGATAAAGGCTTTGTAACAGCCCTTGTTTACGGTGTAGTTTCTAAAAAAGCTTTATTAGAGTGGTACATTACTCCTTTATTAAAAAAAGAGCCTAAACCTTGGGCTAAAATGCTTTTATTACTCACAATTTATCAAGTCCTATTTATGGATAAGGTGCCTACTTCGGCAGCAGTTGATGAAGCTGTAAAAATTGCTAAACGACATGATGGACAAGCAACAGCTAATTTTATTAATGCTGTTTTAAGAAACTTTATGCGTTCTGAGCACAGAAATGAAGAACCTAAAGATTGGGAAACTAAATATTCAATGCCAAAACTGTTATTGGATAAAATGGTTCGCCAATTCGGTGGGAAAAGAACAGGAGAAATCCTCGAAAGTCTTGAAAAACCAAGTCATGTGAGCTTACGAAAAATTGATCCAACTGTAGAAATTGCTGGGACTCGTCCGTCTTTACTGACAGAAACAGCATTAATTGCTGACAGTGGAAATTTTTCAATTACAGAAGAGTTTCAAACTGGAAGAATTACGATTCAAGATGAAACAAGTCAATTAGTTGCTCCTCAACTTGAATTAGAAGGAACAGAAGAAGTTCTTGATGCCTGTGCTGCCCCAGGTGGCAAAAGCACACATATGGCTCAATATTTGACAACTGGTCATATCACGGCATTGGATTTATACGAGCATAAACTTGATTTAATTAATCAAAATGCACAACGTCAGCATGTTGCGGATAAAATTACCACTCAAAAAGCTGATGCGACAATGATTTATGAGAATTTTGGTCCAGAAAAATTTGATCGAATTCTAGTCGATGCTCCATGTTCAGGAATTGGATTAATTCGCCGTAAACCAGATATCCGTTACCGGAAAGAAAGTTCGGATTTCATAGATTTACAAAAAATTCAATTAGAAATTCTAAACAGCGCCTCGAAAAGCCTGAAAAAAAGTGGTATAATGGTATACAGTACTTGTACAATTTTTGATGAAGAGAATTTTGACGTAGTCCGTCAATTTCTTGAAAGTCATTCTAATTTTGAACAAGTTGAAATTTCAAATGAAAAACCAGAAGTGATTAAAGAGGGATGTCTTTTCATTACTCCAGAAATGTATCATACAGACGGATTCTTCATCGCGAAATTTAAGAAAATAGGTGAATAATTTACTGACAAATCTTTTGTTCTTGAGTTTCTTTAATTTTTGAGGAAAAATCATTTTTCTCGAAAATTTTTAAACTCTATCAGTAATTTTTAGACCTAAAAATAAAACTTTATTCTTGTTAAGGAGAAAAAGTGGAATATAGTATTTTATCAGATATCGGTTCAAAACGTAGTACTAATCAAGACTATGCTGGGACTTATGTCAACCGTGCCGGTTATCAGCTCTTTTTATTAGCTGATGGTATGGGTGGACACAAAGCAGGTAATGTCGCAAGTAAACTTACCGTGGAAGATCTCGGCAAACTTTGGTCAGAGACATTTTTTGATGCGGGAACACCAGAAGCAACTCTTGAGATTTGGCTTAGAAATCAAATACGCAATGAAAATGAAAATATTGCGAGTCTTGGTAAACTTGATGAATATCAAGGAATGGGGACGACTCTTGAAGCTCTAGTTATAAAAGGAAATACACTTGTATCCGCCCATGTGGGAGACAGTCGTACTTATTTGATGCGTGATGGTGAGTTAAATAAAATAACAACAGACCATTCTTTAGTTCAAGAGCTTGTAGACGCAGGACAAATTACTGAAGAAGAAGCTGAAGTTCATCCTAACAAAAATATCATTACTCGCTCACTTGGTCAGACTAATGAAGTTCAAGCGGATATTCAAGCTTTAGAACTTCAAGCTGGAGATATCATTTTAATGAACTCTGACGGATTGACAAACATGGTTTCAACCACTGAAATTATGGGAGTTTTAGAACGAGAAGATTTGACTTTAGATAATAAATCCGAGGCTTTGATTCGGTTAGCTAATGAACATGGAGGACTTGATAACATTACTGTTGTTTTGATTAAGTTTGAAGAAACATCAGAAGCCGAAACACAAGCACAGGAGGTTAGTTGATGATTCAAATCGGTAAAATCTTTGCCGATCGTTATCGGATTATCAAAGAAATCGGACGTGGGGGAATGGCGAATGTTTACCAAGGAGAAGATACTTTCCTTGGTGATCGAAAAGTTGCGATTAAAGTACTTCGTTCTAATTTTGAAAATGATGACATTGCAATCGCTCGTTTTCAAAGAGAAGCTTTTGCGATGGCGGAACTCTCTCATCCGAATATCGTAGGTATTTCTGACGTCGGTGAATTCGAAAGTCAACAATACATTGTAATGGAATTTGTTGATGGTATGACGCTCAAACAATACATCAACCAAAATGCTCCTCTAGCTAATGATGAAGCCATTGAAATTATTACAGAAATTCTATCAGCAATGGATATGGCTCATTCACATGGAATAATTCACCGGGATTTAAAACCACAAAATGTTTTAGTTTCAAGTAGTGGAACAGTAAAAGTAACAGATTTCGGAATTGCCAAAGCCCTTTCTGAAACTTCACTCACTCAAACAAATACAATGTTTGGATCGGTTCATTATCTATCACCTGAACAAGCGCGTGGTTCAAATGCTACTGTACAATCAGACATTTATGCCATTGGGATTATTTTATTTGAGCTTTTAACAGGTCAAATACCTTTTGATGGGGATTCAGCCGTAGCAATTGCCCTCAAACATTTCCAAGAAAATATTCCAAGCATCATAAATCTCAACCCAGAAGTTCCGCAAGCATTGGAAAATGTCGTCATCAAAGCAACAGCAAAAGATATCAACAATCGATATGCTGATGTTGAAGAAATGATGACAGATGTCGCTACTTCGACTAGTCTTGATCGACGTGGGGAAGAAAAATTAGTTTTCAACAAGGACCATGATGAAACAAAAATCATGCCTGCCAATCTAATTAATCCCTATGATACTAAGCCTTTGATTGATAAGAAAACAGATGATCAGGAAAAAGCGCAATCAGAATCATCAACTACAGAAAACAATAAGAATAAAAATAAAAAATCTAAAAAAGGATTGATTATTAGTCTTGTTGTTCTCCTTCTTGTCATTGGTGGTGGAGCCTTTGCATGGGCTGTTTCTACACCGACAAATGTTAAGGTTCCTAATGTGACTAATAACTTAACATTGGATCAAGCGAAGAAAAAGATTAAAGCAGCTGATCTTAAGGTGGGAACGGTTCATAAACAACAAAGCACAACCGTTGCCGAAGGTAAAGTGATTAAAACTGATCCAGCAAGTGGAGCTACCGTAAGGTCTAAAAGTTCTGTTGATATTTACGTTTCATCTGGAAATGAAAATATTATCAAAATGAAAGACTTTGTTGGTGAAAAGATTGATGATGCGATGGCAAGTCTTCTCAAAGACTATGGTATTGATGAGAGTCAAGTCAATCAGAAAGCTGTTTCTAGTGACTCTTATCCAGTGGGTACCATCATTAAACAAACTCCTAAAAAGGGTGAGAAGTTTGATACCACCGGCAGTGAAAAGATTACCTTTGAAGTTTCAAGTGGTAAGCAAATTTCAATTCCACCTTATGCTAATCAAGATGCTGAAAGTTATAAGGCAATTTTGACAAATGCTGGATTTACAAATGTTACCTTGAGCTATATTAACACACCAGGTAGCACGACAGGTTGGGTCTTTGGAGTCACTCCAGAAGTTGGTAAGGAAGTTTCACCAGATACACCAATTGTTGTGAAAGTGACTCAAGCAGTTGAACAATCTTCCTCAGAACAAGTTTCCACATCGGAAACTTCAACTTCTAAATCATCGTCAACTTCAAATTCAACAACGACTTCATCCTCCTCAAGTTCAACGACGGAAGGATCAGGATCATCTTCCTCAAGTTCAACAACATCGAACAATTAGAGTTAAAAAGAATCAGATTGTATTCCTGGTTCTTTTTATTTCTAATAGCTTGTAAAATCAGTCAAAAAAGTGTATCATGGTAGAGTAGTTTTTTACAACCCGTTCTTGGTTTCATGCTTGCCAAGCTGTCACTCGGACTGGGCAATACAAATAAAGGAGAAAAACTCATGGCAATTTCAAAAGAAAAAAAACAAGAAATCATCGCTCAATACGCTCGTAAAGAAGGCGATACTGGTTCACCTGAAGTACAAATCGCTGTATTGACTTGGGAAATTAACCACCTTAACGACCACATCAAATCTCATAAAAAAGACCACGCAACTCAACGTGGTTTGATGAAAAAAATTGGTCACCGTCGTAACCTTCTTGGATACCTTCGTGGAAAAGACGTTCAACGTTACCGTGAACTTATCGCTTCATTGGGACTTCGTCGTTAATAAAAAAATGCCATTTGGCATTTTTTTTATTATTTGAAATTAAAAATCTAAAAAAGAAATTCTTCTTTTTTAGATTTTTAAATTTATTTAAGATATTTTTCTCTTTCGATTGTTGCAGAAATTGCGTCAATAACTGTTCCACCAAAATGGTTTTGTTCTAAGCTTACTACACCTGCTACAGTAGTTCCACCGGGACTTGAAACTTTATCAACTAAAGACCAAGGATTTTCACCACTCTTTAGAAGCATTTCAGCTGAGGCTTTGACTGTTTCAGAAACAATCGCAGTGGCTTGATCTTTAGGAAGTCCATGAAGTACACCGGCGCGAGCCATAGCATCAATAAACATATAAATAAATGCAGGACTTGATCCCGCGATTGCTGCAAAAGTTGAAAAATCTTTTTCAGCAATCTCGTGGATAGAGCCGACTGCTTTAAAAATTTCTTGGGCTATTTCGTAAGCTGAATCATCAACAAATTCATTTTTGACAATCGCAGAGGTAGATTGACCAATTTGAGCATTGATATTAGGCATTACTCGAATAATCGGTTGATTTTCTGAATCAGCTAGATGTTTTAAGTCAGATAAAGTTAATCCAGCAGCAATTGATATCAATGTTTTATCTTTTGATAAATGATTAATCAGCTGGCTTAAAACAGACGGAAGAACCTGTGGTTTGACAGAGAGAACAATGAAGTCTGATTGTTGAACAAGTTCTTCATGATTTTCAGAAGCTTTAACATTAAGTTCCTCAGCTTGTTTTTTTGTCTTGGATAAATTGTGACCAGAAATGATGATTTCAAATTTATTTTTATCAAGTCCAGAAATGATGGCTGTGGCCATTTTTCCGACTCCGATAAATCCTATAGTTTGCATAAATAAAATCCTTTCTATCTTTCAGTCCATTTTATCATAATTTAAAGCGAGAAATCGATATGTTAGTATCGCAAATTAAATCTAGCTATTTTTTTGAAAAAAAGATTTGCTCAATTGAAAAATACTATGAGTGTTTGAATTAAAAAGATAACGAAAATGCCTAGCGATTATGGTATAATTGAGTAAACATTTTATTTTATTTGTAACAATAAAGGAGAAATCTATGAATAAATTCGCTATTGTCCTAGCGGCTGGTAAAGGAACACGCATGAAATCAGCACTTCCAAAAGTGTTGCATCAAGTAGCTGGAAAATCAATGCTGGCGCATGTGCTTAAAAGTGTATCCGAAGTGGAGATTGCCAAAAATGTGGTCATCGTTGGACACGAAGCAGACCGTGTAATTGCGACTTTACCTAAGGGAACTCAATTTGTTAAACAGGTAGAACAATTAGGAACAGGACATGCTGTACGTATTGCTGCGGATTTGTTGGCTAATGAAGAAGGGGCAACCTTAGTTATCGCTGGCGATACTCCCTTAATTACAGGCGAAACATTAGGAGCACTTTTTGATTATCATTTTGCCCAAAAAGCAACAGCAACAATCTTGACTGCTATTGCACCAAATCCAACAGGATACGGTCGAATTATTCGAGATGAAAAGGGTTCAGTAGAAAAAATTGTTGAGCAAAAAGACGCCAATGATTTTGAAAAATCAATTACCGAAATTAACACAGGGACTTATATTTTTGATAACAAATCGCTCTTTAAAGCACTGACGGAAATCACAACCGATAATGCGCAAGGTGAATATTATTTAACTGATGTTATTGAAATCTTCAAAAAAGCAGGTCAAACGATAGCTGCTCATATTCTTGATGATTTTGATGAAAGTTTAGGTGTGAATGACCGTGTGGCTCTTTCACAAGCTGAAGCGACAATGCGTAAACGTATTAATCATGAACATATGGTTAATGGTGTGACCTTGATTGATCCTGCAACAACTTATATTGACAGTGAAGTAACAATTGGGGCAGAAACGGTGATTGAAGCAAATGTAACCATTAAGGGGAACACTTTTATTGGTAAAAATGTTTTGATTACAAATGGCAGCCGCATTGAAAATTCGGAAATTCATTCAAATTGTGAGGTTCGTAACTCAACAGTTGAAGAAAGTCGGATGAGTGTTGGAAGTAATGTTGGACCTTATGCTCATTTACGCCCAGGAACTGTTTTAAGTGAAGAAGTTCATGTTGGAAACTTTGTTGAAATTAAAGGCTCAACTCTTGGTAAAGGAACCAAGGCCGGACATTTGACTTACATTGGTAATGCAACAGTGGGTGAAAAAGTGAACTTTGGTGCTGGTACAATTACGGCTAACTTTGATGGTAAAAATAAATTCAATACTGAAATTGATGATTTTGCCTTTATTGGTTCAAATTCAACCATAATCGCACCTTTGCATATTGGTAAAAATGCCTTGACAGCAGCTGGGTCTGTTGTGACTGAGGATGTACCAGATGAAGCAGTTGAAATTGGACGTGGAAAACAAGTGAATAAACTTGGACGTGCGAAAAAAATGCCACATTATCGTGGACAATAATTTAAAATAATAAGAAAGAGTTTCTCATGAAGCTCTTTCCTTCGATTTGATGAGAGGGAAATTTTACTTTTTCAAAAGTAAATTCCATGGAAAGGGTACAATGTTAAATTTTGATGATAAAAAATTTGAAGAAAAAACTTTGACTAGAGATGAAATTTTTCAAGGAAAGATTTTTCATGTTGTGAGGGATACGGTTAGTTTGCCAGGAGGAACAGAAAGTTTTCGAGAACTTGTTTTTCATAATGGTGGAACGGCTATTGCACCCGTTCACGATAATAAAATGATTTTGGTTGGTCAATATCGTAAGGCATTGGAAAAATTTATTTTTGAAATTCCGGCTGGAAAGCTTGAAATAGGAGAAGAAAAAGACTCCAAGGCCGCTGCGCTTCGTGAACTTGAGGAAGAAACAGGCTACCGAGCAGAAAATTTAACAGAAATCACAGCTTTTTATGGAACACCTGGTTTTTCATCAGAAAAAACTTATGTGTACTTCTCGTCAGACCTAACAAAGGTAGAGCATCCAAGACCCGCTGATGATGGAGAGTTTTTGGAACAAATTGAAGTTACTTTAAGCGAAGCGAAAAGAATGATTGAACTTGAACAAATTGCCGATGCAAAAACAATTATGGCTATTTGGTATTGGGAAATGCAACACTTTAAAAAGGAGGTTGAAGACAATGCCTAAACCACTTTTAACGGATGAGGTAATTGAACAAGCAAATCAAGAGAAGAAAAATCTTGAACGTAGGCTTCAAAGAGAGCTTGAAGAAGATACTGAAATTGCTGAGAAATACGACAGTATTGAAAAAAAATTAAGTAAAAACTCTGTTTATAAAAGTCGAAGGATTGAAAACGCTAAAGCTCAAAAAAGAGGGAAAGCAATTAATAAATGGCTTTTCATTGTTACTTTAATTGTTGTTTTACTGGTGGTTGCGTTCTTTTTGTATTACTTTTAAACAAAATAATTAGAAATAAGGAAAAAAATGAAAATAGGAATTATTTGTGCGATGGATGAAGAAATTCGCATACTTGTTGAAAATTTGGAAAATGCTGAAAAACATACCCGTCATGGTTTAGTTTTTCATAGTGGTGCAATTGGCCGTCACGAAGTAGTTTTGGTTCAATCTGGTATTGGTAAAGTCATGTCAGCTTTGGCAGTTGGATTTTTGGTTGACATTTTTGATGTTGATGCAATTATCAATACAGGTTCTGCAGGAGCGGTTGCTCAAGGATTGGCAATTGGAGATGTTGTGGTTGCTGATAAACTTGCTTATCATGATGTAGATGTCACTGCTTTTGGTTATGCCTATGGACAAATGGCTCAACAACCTCTGTACTTTGAATCAAGCAAATACTTTGTTTCTGAATTGAAAAAGGTTTTAGAAAATGTGCATGTTGGGTTGATTACAAGTTCTGACAGTTTCATCAGTAGTTCTAGTAAAATTGCTGAAATTAAAGAACATTTTCCAGATGTTTTAGCAGTCGAAATGGAAGGGGCTTCTATTGCACAAGCTGCAACAGCACTTGGGAAACCTTTTGTAATTATTCGGGCGATGTCGGATACAGCTGACCATGATGCCAATGTTAATTTTGATAAATTCATCATTGAAGCAGGGAAAAAATCAGCCCAAGGTCTGATTCGCTTGCTTGAAGAAATGGTATAATTAATAAAAAAGCTGAGTTTTATTTGATTAAAGTTTATTAGGGGTAATAAAGTAATAAATCAAACGAAAGTGCCAAATTCTCACTGGTCAATTAAAGTGAAAATAATAAAATTGGTAAAAATTTGGGGAAACTAAATGTCAGCTCAACAAAAAACAAAAATTGCTTTATCATTAATTCTTAGTTTAATAATTTTATCAGCCTGTGGACATCATCAAGCAAATCATACGGGACAAACGAAAGTAAGTGCATCTATTAAGCAGGTGATTCCATCATCTAGCGCTCCAGCACTCTATTTTGAGTTGAGTAGTGTGAAAGATTATCTGGCCAGTCAAGGTTATAAACAAATTGATAATCAAGCTTTTCAGGAGGATTTGACCAATAAAAAAATGCAAACAAAAACTTATTGGTTAAATGATGGAACGGATAAAAGTCAACCTCTTGCTAAGGGAATTGGTGCTGTGATTATATTTATGACAGCAGACCAACAATTCAAGATGCTTGCTCAATTTTCTGAGGACCAAAACGCAAACCTGAAAAAGCATTCTTGGATAATCGGGGACTATGATATTGATAATCAGTCATTAAAAAATCAAACACTCATAAATGGTTTGGATAGTATCTTTTCAGAAAACAAGTAATTTTAAAGAGAGTAATTAAATGGATGAGCTGCAGTTGGTAGAAGAAGTTAGACTTTTTCTGCAAAATCAAAAACTTTTTGAACATTGTTTAGCCGTGGCAAAGACAGCTGAACAACTGGTAATTGATTATTCAAAGAAAAGTGTGATCATTCAAAAAGAAAAATTAATTGCAAAAAATACTGACGAAAATTTGAAGCTAATTTTTACTGATGGAGGGCAACAAAAAGAGATTAACCAGTCTATCAGTAAGAGTCAAGCTTTTGTTGCTGGACTTCTACATGATATTGGTGGGGTTTATCCAAATCATCAGCGAGTAGAAAAAGCAGAATTATTTGGTATAGAATTACTGACAGAAGAGCGTGAATTTCCTTTGATTATTCATCAAAAACTTTCTAAATATCTGGCGCGTGAGCATTTTAAAATTACTGACGAAAATATCTTGTCAGCGATTGAGTGCCACACAACACTGGAGGAAAATTTTACAGAGTTAGATTTGACTGTTTTTCTTGCTGACAAAATTTCTTGGGATGGTGGGGATAATGCACCATTCAAAGAAGGATTACTGACAGCTCTGTCAGTAAATTTGCAAAGTGCAGCACTTTATTATATAGACTTCATCATCAATGATGGCTTGAAAGTTGCGCACCCGTGGCTTTTAGAAGCAAAGAAAGATTTAGAAAATCAGCTTTCCTAGCTGATTTTTTTTATGGGATAGAATTATGACTAAAATGAGCGAGTATAAAATTTAATATTAACATGTCTGGATTCATACTTATTAAGATGATAATCCTATTATTCATAAAAATATAAAAAAATAGATGAATGAATCGTAAAGACTATTACTTAAAAAAAGAAAAAATTCAGAAAAAAACCCGATGAATCTCACACAATTTATTACTTTTGGTTACTTTTTGTACTGTTTTGAAATGAAAAAGATAAAATAAACAAATTAAAGTAATTTATGTTGCGTTTAGATTAATAAAATGCTATAATATTTCATGGGAGTTGGAAGAAGAGAAATTTCTGGGTAGATTTTTAAATTCTTTTGTGTTGTTCAAATGATATTGAAAATTGGGCGATAAAGGTTTTTGACCTTGATTGTTAAATATATTGTATTTATAACAAAATAAATATTACAGTTTTCTAAATATCTTACCAAATAGCAAGACGAATAGCCTTTGAAAATAAATGGCCATATTGATAATCTTCTTAAAATGATAAAAGTAATCACATTAACTTGTTGTTTAGGCATCAGTTAGATAGCTGAACATCTCATTCTTAGAAATCAATTCCCTCAGTGTGTTGTGAGTACAATTTTCGCGAAAATATATATTTTATGCTAAGCCTTTAGAGGTTTGGTCCCATTACCCAGAACTTCAAAAGCTATCAATAAAGACTTTTAAGGTGGGATTAAGTTCTCAACTTACATCTTTAATAGTTAATTCTTAACATGATGGGTTGATTGCAAGCCCGTATTGGTAGCCGTTTTCTTTTTTACCCTAATAAACTCTCCCACCAGTTTCTTTTAACTTACTGTCGGGTTTATTGTACCCATTATAATTTTTAATCGGAAGTAGTTAATACTTTTGATTAAATAAAAATAAATTTTTGCCTCTAGAATTCTGATTTTAGTTAAATTAAGTAAAATTTAATACATTCAGAAATTTTAGAACACATTAGACTAGTTTTATCGAATATGGACTAGTTTATCAAAGAAAGAGTATTCTCAATGAAAAAAATTACACTATTAACTGCCTCTATTCTTGCACTTGGAACAGCTGGTTTTACTGCAGGAAGTCAAGTTGCTCACGCAGATGTTGCGACGCCTAGCGCTCAAAGCGTTGGAATTTCAGCACGAAGTAACGCTGGAATTACAATCGCTGATACTGGAAAGTTTGAATCACCAATTAATTTAAGCGCATACGATCATGAGTTAAATGGATTGGGTATGGGTTTCCAAACAGGTGAAGTAACAATTAATTATGATTCTAAGGCACTTGTTTCATTTGGACTTGGAATGACAAAACACTTTAATTTGAAACTTCCAAAAGAGTTTGATGCTATTTCAACGATGAATGGTGGACTTAACCTAAGAAATGCTATTACTGCTTCTTACAAACTTCCAGGCGCAACTGATTACACTGATTTCGAACCAGAAGATATTAACACTGCCTATGCTGGACAAATTGATTTCCGTTTATCACCAACTTGTCTCGTTAATTTAGGGTCAACAACTAAAATTAGAATCACAATTGATTATGGTAAAATCTTAGATGGGCTTAAAGTACCAGCAGGTTTTGACTATAAATCAATTATTCAAGATTCAAAAGCAGGAGGATATATTTTCCGCGGAGTATTAACTGATAATGAATGTATCCAACTTTGGCCTGATACTGCGGCCGAAGGAATAACTAATGGAATTGAAGCTACTCTTTATAATGGTAATGGAACAGTTCCTTCAAATCCATAAAAAAGGAGGAGTGACATGAAGAAAAATACTTTAGTGGCTAGTTCAATTCTAGCATTAGGAATCATTGGCATGTCAACACCTATCACTAGTGTCTTTGCGGAATCTATCACTTATCAATCCGTGAATAATAGTACTGATATTAATGGAGAAAATCCTGAGAATATTGTCTTAGATCAAGGAGAATTTGATTCTCCAATTAATCTTAGTCAATATAATTATTCTTTTAATAATGGTGATTTTAACTTTGGTACAGGAAAAGTAGTATTTGATTATAGTTCGAAAAGTTTAATTGATTTGGATGAAGAAACGGATAGATATTTCAACTTGAAGCTTCCTTCAGAATTTAAACTAATTTCAGGGAAAAATAATGAGACTGTTTTGAAAAATGCTATCACAGCGTCTTATAAATTACCTGGGAAAACGGATTATACAAACTTCAGTGTATCAAATATTGATACAAGTCACAAAGGACAAATTAATTTTACTTTGCCAAAAACGGCTTTGATTTCGACTAATCAAGTGACTAACATTAAGGTCCAAATTGATTTTGGCAAAATTTTAGATGATTTAGCTTTGGGTTCTGACTATGATTACACTCAAATTATTCCAAATGCTAAAAATGGTTCATATAAGTTTAAAGGTGCCGTAACCTCTGAAGACCATTTCAATGTTATCCCTGATGGTATGACAATTGGATATACTGATGATGGTGAAGCAGTTAAGTAAAATCAAATTATTCTTTTTATCAAATTAGATTTGATTGAGAATTAAAAAGTGGGGCACTTCAAATATTATTTTGAAGTGCCTCTTTGTTATATTACTGCTATTCAGAGACATAGACAACAAATTATGAGAAGAAGTTTACTAATTTTAGTAAGTTTTTAAATTAAGAAAATTTTCGTTTTTTCTGATTGTTCTACCTATTGAAACATATTGATGCAATGTGATATAATAAAAAAATATCATCATTCAAAACTAAGGATGAGTATTTGCTCGACACTCTCGTCAAGAGTGTCGATCTATTGGGAGGTATTATGACAGTAACATCAGATTTCACACAAAAACTCTACGAAAATTTTGCTGAAAACACAAAATTGCGTGCGGTGGAAAATGCCGTGACTAAAAATGGTTTGCTTTCATCACTCGAAGTGCGTGGTTCACATGCAGCGAATTTGCCTGAGTTTTCACTTGACTTGACAAAAGACCCTGTAACGAATCAAAAACAATCTGGACGTTGCTGGATGTTTGCTGCTTTGAACACTTTCCGTCATAAATTTATTAATGAATTTAAAACAGAAGATTTTGAGTTTTCACAAGCTTATACTTTCTTCTGGGATAAATATGAAAAATCAAACTGGTTTATGGAACAAATTATCGGAGATGTTGCGATGGATGACCGTCGTTTGAAATTCCTTTTGCAAACGCCACAACAAGATGGTGGTCAATGGGATATGATGGTTGCTATTTTTGACAAATATGGAATTGTTCCAAAAGCTGTTTATCCTGAATCACAAGCTTCAAGTAGCTCACGTGAATTGAATCAATACTTGAACAAATTGCTCCGTCAAGATGCTGAAATCTTACGTTATACAATTGAGCAAGACGGTGATGTTCAAGCGGTCAAAGAAGAACTTTTACAAGAAGTTTTTAATTTCCTTGCCGTAACATTGGGGTTGCCACCACAAAATTTTGAATTTGCTTTCCGTAACAAAGATAATGAATACCAAAAATTTGTTGGAACACCCAAAGAGTTCTATAATGAATATGTTGGGATTTATTTGAATAATTATGTTTCGGTCATTAATGCTCCAACTGCTGACAAACCTTATAACAAAAGCTATACCGTTGAATTTCTTGGTAATGTAGTCGGTGGTAAAGATGTTAAACACTTGAACGTTGAAATGGACCGTTTCAAAAAATTGGCTATTGCCCAAATGCAAGCGGGCGAAACGGTCTGGTTTGGTTGTGATGTTGGTCAAGAATCAAACCGTTCAGCAGGACTTTTGACAATGGATTCTTATGATTTTAAATCTTCATTGGATATTGAATTCACACAAAGTAAGGCTGGACGTCTTGACTATGGCGAATCACTGATGACTCATGCCATGGTTTTAGCGGGTGTTGATTTAGATGCTGACGGGAATTCAACTAAATGGAAAGTTGAAAATTCTTGGGGTAAAGATGCCGGTCAAAAAGGATATTTCGTTGCTTCTGATGAATGGATGGACGAATATACTTATCAAATTGTTGTCCGCAAAGACCTTTTAAGCGAAGAAGAATTAGCTGCTTATGAAGCAAAACCTCAAGTTCTGCTTCCATGGGATCCAATGGGAGCCTTAGCTTAATTTATAAATTGAAACATTTAACTTTTGTTAAATGTTTTTTTATTGACTTAAAGTTCACTTCAAGTGTTAAAATAAAAGAATGAATATAAAAAAGGCCGCCGATTTATCAGGAATAAAAACAGATAATATCAGATATTATGAAAGAATTGGGCTAATTCCTAAAATTGCACGGACAGAGTCTGGAATACGAAATTTTTCAGAAGCGAATATTAGAACATTAAAATTCGTTAAACATATGAGAGATGCAGGAGTGCAAGTAGAACCCTTGACACGTTATATGGCATTGGTAACTGAAGGAAATCCTAACACTAAAGAAGAAAGAATTGAAATTCTGAAGAGTCAGGTTGAACAATTGAGAGCAGAAATTATTGAAAAACAATCTGCTTTAGATTATTTAACATTCAAAATTGAAAATTATGATGAAGTCATGCTTCCAAGCGAAATGAATTTGAATCAAAGTTCAACAGAAGCAATAAAAATTTGAAGAGGATAAGGATAAATGGAACTTCGATTATTAAAGTATTTTTGGACAGTTGCCACTGCTGGGACGGTATCCAAAGCTGCTGAGCAGTTATATATTACACAGCCAACATTATCAAGACAAATTAAAGAACTTGAACGAGAATTAGAGACTCAGCTTTTTATGCGTGATGGGAAAAAGCTTATCTTGACTGAAGATGGTCAATTTCTTAAAATCAAAGCTGAAGAGATTTTACAGCTGACCAGTAAAACAGTCCAAGTTTTTGAAGACCGGAAAAATGCGGAATTATCAGGACATTTGACAATTGGAGCCTTAGAAGGGTGGACAAGTTCCAGCATTGCTAAAACACTTCAAACACTCACAAATAAGTATCCTGCCATCACTTTTACAATCTTGTCAGGAAATGCAGATGACATCAAATGGAAGATTGATAATGGACTTGTGGATGTCGGATTTTTGTTAGAGCCAACATCTACAGAAAAATATAATGTAGAAAAAATTGGTTTTCCTGAGCGTTGGATGATGCTTACACAATCCGATTCAGAACTTGCAGAATTAGATGAAGTAAGTCCAGAAGTATTTAAAAAACAACGAATTTTGATTTCAGAACGACCAGAAGTTCGTCAGTATATAGCTGATTGGGCGGACTGCCAAGTGAGTGATTTAAATATTATTGGGGGCTTCAATCTTGGATTTCATCTTTTTGAGATTGCTCGTGCAGGAATTGGTGAGGCAGTCGTTACAGAAGGTGCACTCATTAGAAATTATCCAGATTTAAAAGCGATTCCCTTAAGTCCAGAAGTGAAGACATATAGCGTTCTTGCTTGGAAGAAAAATATTCCTTTGACACCAGTCACTAGAGCATTTATCAAACAATACTTACAAGAAAATGATTAAAAATTTACTGACCAATCTGTCAGTAAATTTTTTATTTTTTAATATGCTTTATAAGCATAATTAATACTAAAATAAGCATTTTTCATCAGTTGATTTTTGTTTTAAAATAAATTCATGAAAAATAAAAAAACTTTTGGCTTAGTCCTCTTTATTATCTTATTTTCCTATTTTTTAATTTTGATGGATAATTCGATAATTTTCACAAGTACTGTAAAAATATCTCAGGATTTAAATATGAACGAAGCAAGCCTTTCTTGGGTTTCAAATGCCTATACCATTACATTTGGAGGTTTTCTTTTGTTGGCAGGGCGTTTAGGAGATTTAATGGGTCGGAAAATAATTTTTGTCTCTGGCCTTTTTATTTTTGGACTATCAAGTTTAGCGGTTGGTTTATCTACGTCAACAGAAATGATGATTATAGCAAGAGAAGTTCAAGGAATTGGCTCAGCCGTCATTGCGCCAACGAGCTTGGCTTTACTGATGGATAGCTATCAGGGAAATTTGCGAATGAAGGCCATCTCTTACTATGGAGCAACCGCGGGTATTGGTTCAAGTTTTGGTTTAATTCTAGGCGGTTGGCTTACCTCGGCAATTTCATGGCGTGTCGGCTTTTTATTGAATGTTCCTTTTAGTTTATTACTAATTGTTTTAACGCTTGCGAAAGTTCAACAAAATGAAATCAAGCCAAGTAAAATTGATTTTCTTGGAAGTTTATTATCGGTCATTATTTCAGTTCTGTTTGTTTACGGAATTACCATAAGTAATTTATTAATTATAGTTGCTTCTTTAATTTTGATTTTGGTTTTTCTTTTATGGGAAAAAAGAATTACTTATGCTCTCATACCTTTAGAGCTATTTAAGAATCGAAATCGAACAGGTTCTTACATTGCTCGTTTTACTTTTATGATGGCCATGTTGACTTACTGGTTTATTCTTCCACAAATTATGCAAAAAATGTATCACTTTTCACCATTAGAGTCAGGGCTTGCTTTTCTGCCTTTAACACTTGTTAATTTTATTGCTGCTCTATTTTTGCCTAAATTAACAAAAGCTTTGGGAAATAGTAAAGTCATGATTTTAGGACAAGTGATTTTACTGACAGGAATGTTTTTGTCATTTATATCACAACCAGAATGGGGATATTTTTATGCAATGGCTTTTCAAATGATGATTATTGGTCTTGGGCAAGGCTGGCTACTTGCCCCACTTACAGCGGCCGGTGTGGCAGGAGTTCCCCCAGAATTATCAGGTGCTGCGTCGGGCTTAACAAATATGATGCATCAACTTGGAGGACCGGTAGGTTTATCAATCGTTGTTCTATTTAGTTCATCTGTCATTGATTTAAGTGCTTATTATCATTTGATAATGGCTTTCATCACAGTATTTTTACTGATAGGATTTTTAGTTTTAATTTTCACGAACCCAGTTAATGAAAAATAAAAGGAGAAAAAATGCAAACACAAATCGTACTTAATGATGGAAATATCCTTCCTCAATTTGGCTTGGGAGTTTATCAAATTCTTGAAGGAGAAGCAACTGAAAATGCAGTCAAAGAAGCGCTGAGATTGGGATATCGTCATATCGATACCGCCCATGCTTATCAAAACGAACGCTCTGTTGGTCGAGCCATCCATTCATCTGGAATTCCAATTTCTGAAATTTGGATAACTAGTAAACTCTGGCCTTCTGATTATGATGATGCTTCACAAGCCATTGAGCGAATGCTTGAACGATTAAATCTTAAGCAAATTGACCTGCTTTTACTTCATCAGCAGGTTGGAAATTATCGTAAAGCTTGGATTGCTTTGGAAAATGCTGTCAAATCAGGAAAAGTAAAATCAATTGGAATTTCAAATTTTGATGGTGAGAGATTGGTTGATTTATTTAACTTTGCTGACATTAAACCAAGTGTTCTTCAAGTAGAAACACATCCTTACCATCAACAAAAAGAACTCCAAGAATTTCTCAAACCTTATGGGACTAAAATTGAAAGTTGGTATCCTCTTGGACATGGCGATCAAAGACTACTTGATGAAAGTCGTTTAAAAAAAATAGCCCAAAAATATAATAAGACAGTGGCTCAGATTATCTTACGCTGGCATATTCAAGAAGGAATCATAGTTTTTCCACGTTCAACTCGAGTCGAACATTTAGCCGAAAATATCAATATTTTTGATTTTGAATTATCCTGTACTGAAATCAAAGAAATTCGTAAGTTAGATAAAAAGCAACCTTATTTTACAATGACTTATGATGAACAAGTCCAAAATTTTTTGTCATGGAAATTGAAAGATTGATATTAGATTAAAACAAAGAAAGTTACTGACAGTTTTAAAAATGATATACTTTAAAGAGTTAGAACATTTAAAAGAAAATCAAAATCAAGCATAATACGTCTTGATTTTTATTTATTTAAAAAAGCAAAGGAGTCATGATGAAAAAAATTGCAATCATTGGTGGTGGAATAATTGGGATGACCTTAGCGAATTATCTGGACACTGATAAATTCGAGATAAGTCTTTTTGATGATGAAAAAAATCAAGCCACTAAAGCGAGTGCTGGAATTATTTCACCATGGCTTTCTAAAAGAAGAAATCAAAAATGGTATCAACTAGCTAAAGATGGTGCAGCATTTTTTGAAAAATTAAAAACTGATTTTGAATTAACTGATGAAGTATATGAAAAATGTGGGACCTTATTTTTACGAAAAAATTCAGACTTAGAAGAGTTAGAGAAGTTAGCTTTAGAAAGAAGAAAAAATGCACCAGAGATGGGCGAGATTAAGGTGCTCTCAAAAGAGGAAACCGTCAGCTTATTTCCATTACTTAAGCCAATTGAAAGTTTGTACCTATCGGGAGGCGCACGATTAGATGGAAAAGCTTATTTAGCACATTTGAAAAAGCGAGCACAAGCAAGAGGAGTGAAATTTTTTGCGGAGCGTGCAACTATTCTAAAAGCAGACGAAAAATGGGAGATTGTTCATAAAGGAGAAAGTGATGTTGTAGATGATTTAGTACTTTGCCCAGGTCCGGCATTAAAAGAACTCCTTTCCGAAATTGGGATTGATGTTGATGTTCGGCCTCAAAAAGGACAATTGCTCTCCTTTAAAACCGATTTTGATACTAAAGATTGGCCGGTTTTATTTTTAGAAGGAGCAGCAGATATTATTCCCTTTCAAGAAGGAAAAATTCTCATAGGCGCCACTCATGAAAATGAAAAAGGTTGGGATTTATCAGAAAGTGAAGCTGCTTTTTTTGATTTGACAGAAGGGATAAAACCTTATCTTTCAGAAAGTAAGTTAATAGAGTTTCCTTACCACTATCGCGTAGGAACGCGAGCTTATTCGGCAGATTTTTCTCCTTTCTTTGGTCCGCATCCAGCTTTTTCCAGTCTAGCTTTTGCAAGTGCATTAGGCTCATCTGGTTTAACAACGGGTCCCTACATTGCCTATTTGCTTGCTCAATATTTTAATCATCCGGAAACAAAATGGGATTATTCAATTTATCAAAAAGATATAAATACTTATCTAAAATAGTAGAAATAAGAAGAAAAAAGACTAAAAAATTGTTTAAAAAAATTATGTAAAAGTCAAAAACAGATGCTTTTGTTGATTTACATAATTTTTTTATAGGCTACATAATCAAATAAAATGACGAATTGAGACAGGTTTTTTTCTTTAAAAATGATATAATGATTTCATGGAAAATACAGATTTGATTTACGGATTGCATGCGGTCACGGAAGCACTAAATGGAGACCTTGTCAACAAGCTTTACGTTCAAGAAGATTTGCGCGGAAAAAATGTTGAAAAAATAAAAGAACTCGCACGAATTAAGAAAGTTAATATTTCATGGACTCCCAAAACAGAATTAAATAAGCTGACAGAAAATGGAGTCCATCAAGGATTTATGGCAAGGGTTTCTGAATTTGCTTACGCTGATTTAGCAACATTGCTCCCAGAATTAGCGGAAAAAGCAGAAGCTACAATTTTAATTTTAGATGAGTTGACAGACCCTCACAATTTGGGTTCTATTGCGCGTACAGCTGATGCAACTGGTGTGGATGCAATTATTATTCCAAAACATCGCGCAGTTGGTATTACACCGACAGCAGTTAAAGCATCAACAGGTGCCTTACAACATGTGCCCGTAGTTCGAGTAACTAATCTGTCACAAACTTTAGATAAACTAAAAAGTGCTGGATTTTGGATTTTTGGAACAGATATGGATGGTACGGTTTATAACAAATGGAATACTAAAGGAAAAATTGCTTTGATTATTGGTAATGAGGGACACGGTATTGGTCAGAACCTCAAAAAGCAAGTTGATGAAATGATTACAATTCCGATGGTGGGACATGTGCAAAGCCTTAATGCGTCAGTAGCAGCCAGTATTTTGATGTACGAAGTTTTCAGAAATCGTCTTTAAGATTTACTGACGAAATTAAAGGATATTTTTCATCACAAATAGGCAATAGTATCCTAAAAAAAACTCTCAATAAAGCAGTATTTCTGTCATTTGTAATAAAAAGAAAGGATTTTCATGACTTTTCAAATCATGACCGACTCAACATCAGACTTGAGTCAATATTATCTTAAAAAAAACCATATTGAAATATTAGGAATGACCGTAACAGTTGGTAATCAGATCTATGAAACCATTGGAGAAGAGGCGCTAGATAATAGTACACTCCTTTCGGCAATTAAAAAAGGCGCGACGGTTCATACTTCCCAAATCAATTCGGGACAATTTTTAGAAGTGTTTAAAAAATATGCCTTGGCTGAGGAAGAACTCCTTTATCTTGCTTTTTCATCTGGGCTTTCTGGAACTTATCAGTCTGCCCTTATTGCCCAAAATATGATTTTAGAAGAATTTCCTAACGCAAAAATAACAGTTATTGATACCCTTGCGGCAGCATCAGGAGAAGGGTTCATCGTTGAAGAAACTGTCAAACTTAGAGATGCGGGGAAATCACTGACAGAAACGCTGACAGTTTTGTCAGATATCATTCCACGTTTACAGAGTCGTTTCATGGTTGACGATTTAAACCATCTTGCAAGAGGAGGTCGGATACCAAAGGCTGTAGCCTTGGTTGGAACAATGGCGAATATCAAACCCTTACTTGATGTTGATCCTGCAGGTAAATTACGACAAGTGACCAAAGTTCGTGGGAAGAAAAAAGCGATAAATCAAATGCTTGAAAAAACGCTTGAGGAAATGGATACGGCCTATCCCCGCTTGGTTATTTCTTATTCGGGCACAGATGAGGTGGCTCAAGAAATCAAGAAACAAGCTATGCAAAAAAATGGAATTAGCGATGTCGATGTTCGCCCACTCAGTCCAACGATTGTAACCCATACAGGAGACGGGACAATCGCAATTTTTTCAATAAGTAGACAAAGTAGAGAATAATTTAATAAAAAACTGAAAAAATCACAGCTAAACTCTTGTTTTACTGTGATTTTATGTTAAAATAATTAATGAGTGTAACTGTATATAAAATTATCTGTACACTTACCTAATTTATTAAAAAAAAATATGAATCGTGATGTGTGAGGGAAAGGAGTCGCTTTTATGGCCAAAAGTGGACTTTATACAGGCGTAGATATCGGGACAAACACAATAAAGGTGCTTGTTGCTGAATACGTCTCAGGTGAAATGAATATAATTGGTGTCGGAAACGCAAAATCCGATGGCCTTAAAAATGGAATTATTGTAGATATTGAGAAGGTAGCACAAGCATTACGAAAAGCTGTAAATGCTGCTGAAGAACGTGCCGGAATCACGATTGATCGAATTAACGTGAGCATTCCAGCAAATTCCCTCGAAATGGAACCATGCCAAGGTATGGTCCCAATTGTTAGTGATACAAAAGAAATTACAGATAACGATGTGATTCAAGTCGTTCAAAACGCTTTAATGCGTGGGATTGTTCCTGAAAGAGAAATTATTGCTGTAGAAACAAAAGAGTTTACAGTCGATGGATTTACAGGCATATCAGATCCCCGTGGAATGTTTGGTGTTCGACTTGAAATTCGTGGGGTTGTTTACACCGGTCCTAAAACTCTTGTTCATAATGTTCGTAAAGTTGTTGAACGTGCTGGATTGCTTGTTGACAATATTGTTATTGCTCCTCTTGCAATGGCACAATATGTGCTCACAGAAGGTGAACGCGAATTTGGAACAATCATGGTTGATTTAGGTGCTGGACAAACAACAGTTAGCATTGTAAAAGATCAATCTTTGAAATTTACACATACAAGCCCTGAAGGCGGCGACTATGTGACTAAAGACATTTCAACTGTCTTAAATACCTCTGTTTCGGCAGCGGAAGACTTGAAAGTTAACTATGGTGAAGCAAGTACTGAACGTGCGAGTCAAGATGAGTATTTCCTTGTGGATGTTGTTGGTAAAGATGAACCAGAACAAATCACAGAATACTACCTCTCACAAATCATTGAAGCGCGAATGACTCAAGTCTTTAATCGCGTACGTCAAGATTTGGAACACGGACACATATCAGAAACTCCTGGAGGACTGATTTTAGTCGGTGGGACAGCTGCTATGCCAGGTGTTGTTGATTTAGCAACAAAAATCTTGGGAATGAATGCTCGGCTTTACGTTCCTGGAGAAATGGGCTTGCGCAATCCTGCTTTCGCTCAAGTCATTAGTGTGGTTAATTATATCGGAAGTCGCAGTGATATTGATGTTTTAGTATCACAAGCTTTTTCTGGCGATTATGCCTATACGGCAGCTGAAGAAACTTACGTTGCTCCTGTTCAAACAATTGCACCACAAGTGACAACAGTAGCCGACGTAGAAAATGATTTCTACACTGAACCTCAATCGCGTCCAGTTGCAACTCAAAAAGTAACTGAGCCCGAAGAAGAAAAAGAAGGTCTTGTTGACCGCGCCAAAAGTTTCTTTGGCAACCTCTTTGACTAATCTGAAAGTAAAAACGGAGAAATAAAAACATGGAATTTTCATTTGATACAGACTTAACTTCTGGTGCTGTAATTAAAGTTATCGGTGTTGGTGGTGGTGGTGGTAATGCCATCAACCGTATGATTGAAGAAGGTGTTTCTGGCGTTGAATTTATCGCTGCAAACACTGATGTACAAGCTTTACGTAGTTCAAAAGCAGATACAGTAATTCAACTTGGCCCAAAATTGACTCGTGGTTTGGGTGCTGGCGCACAACCTGAAGTGGGTAAACGTGCAGCTGAAGAATCAGCTGAAACTGTTTCACAAGCCCTTGAAGGATCAGATATGATTTTCATCACTGCTGGTATGGGTGGTGGAACTGGTACGGGTGCTGCACCAGTTATTGCTCAAATCGCTAAAGAACTTGGTGCTTTGACTGTCGGTGTTGTTACTCGTCCTTTCGGTTTCGAAGGCTCAAAACGTTCATATTTTGCAACAGAAGGAATCGAAGCACTTCGTGCAAATGTTGATACGCTTCTTATCATCTCAAACAACAACTTGCTTGAAATTGTTGATAAGAAAACTCCATTGACTGAAGCATTACGTGAAGCTGATAATGTTTTGCGCCAAGGTGTTCAAGGGGTTACTGATTTGATTACTAACCCAGGAATGATTAACCTTGACTTTGCCGATGTTAAAACAGTCATGGAAAATAAAGGTGATGCTCTTATGGGTATCGGAGTTGCAACTGGTGAAGAACGCGTTATCGAAGCAACTCGCAAAGCGATCTACTCACCACTTCTTGAAACTACAATTGAAGGAGCTGAAAATGTTCTTTTGAATGTGACAGGTGGAATGGATATGAGTTTGATTGAAGCACAAGATGCTTCAGAAATTGTTATCCAAGCAGCTGGTAATGATGTTAATATTATGTTAGGTACAGCAATTGATCCTAACCTCAAAGATGAAATCCGTGTAACAGTTGTTGCAACTGGTGTTGCTAAAGAAGATGCAGATGAAGCTTTGGGCTTGCAACCAGAATCACGTCGTCAACCTAATTTGACACATAATTCTAATATGCAACAAGGTCAAATAAGTCGTCCAATGCAAAGTCAACAACAACCGCAAGCGACTCAGCAAGGACAAAATCAATCCTCGGCATTTGGAGATTGGGATATTCGCCGTGAAAATTCAACACGTCAAAACGTAAGTAATACACGCGATACATCTTCAGTAACAAGCTTTGGTGGAGTACCAACTACAGACGAAGACCTTGATACACCACCATTCTTCCGTAAAAATTAATCTATGACGATTAAAGAGAATGTTAAAAGAATACTGAATAATGTGGATGCAGCAAAAGCTGCGTCTTCTTATTCTAATCAATCAGTTTCAGTCGTTGCTGTAACAAAATCTGTTGAAGCTAATCTTGCACGCGAAGTATTTGAAAATGGAATTTCACATTTGGCAGAAAATCGGACAGAACTTTTTCTAGAAAAATATGAAGCCCTAAAAGATTGTGAGATTACTTGGCATCTAATTGGTAATTTACAAAGACGTAAAGTTAAAAAAGTTATTAATCATGTTGATTATTTTCATGCACTAGATTCTTTGAAATTAGCGCAGGAAATAAGTAAGCGAGCTGAGCATCTCATTAAGTGTTTTATCGAAGTTAATATTTCTGGTGAAGAAAGTAAACATGGTTTTTCTGTGGATGAGCTTAAGGTAACTTTAGCTGATTTCTCTGAGTTAGAAAATATTGAAATTGTTGGATTGATGACAATGGCTCCGTTTGATGCGACTGAAAGCGAATGTAATGACATTTTCGGACGAATGAAAGAATTACAAGTTGAAATTTCTGAAATGAATATTCCAAAAATTCCCTGCACAGAATTAAGCATGGGAATGAGTCGGGATTATGAAATTGCCATTAAAAATGGAGCAACTTTTGTTCGAATCGGCACAGAATTTTTTAAAGATTTATAAGCCTAAAGATTAACGTAAACAACGGAGGAAAATATGGCATTTAAAGATTGGATGAATAATCTACGAGATTATTTTGTAGAGGATGATGAAGAGTTCAACGAACCTACACGTCCTGTGCAAGAATCTAGGCCAACGGTGGCATCTACGCCAAAACCAAAGGTTGAAGAGCGGAAAGCGCAAGCAGACTATCAAAGTCGTCCAGCACAATCAACTCCAAAACCGCAAGCACAAACAGCAGCGTCAAAACGCTCTGCTTCAACTTTCTCAAAACCTATGCCTGAAAAAATCGTACAACAACAAACCGTTTCACAAGCTCAATCATTAGCTGCAACGGTCTCTACTATTGCAATTAAAGAACCACGTGCCTATGCAGACATCATGGAATCAGCACGCATTGTCAAAAATGGCGAATGTGTACTTGTCAATTTTAAATTTATGGGTGACGCCCAAGCGCGTCGTTCAATTGACTTCATGACTGGGGTGGTCTTTACCCTTGATGGTGATATTCAAAATGTGGGTGGTCAAATCTTCTTGATGACTCCAGCGAATATTACAGTTGATGCAGCAAAAGAAATGTCTATCTTAGCTGGTCAAAATTTTGAAAGTTATGATATTTACTAATGTCTAATATAATTACAATAATAAACTGGCTATTACGTTTATTGGATTTTTATTCAATTATTTTAGTAATTTATGCCTTGATGAGTTGGATTCCAAATCTTTATGGAACATGGTTTGGACGATTAATTATTAAGGTTTCTCGCCCCTATTTGAGTTTATTTGAAAATTTGCCCTTACAAATCTGGGGACTTGATTTCACAATCTTAGTTGCTCTTATTGGTTTGCAATTTATTCAACGCTTTATTATTATTGTTTTTAATGGTGTATTCCATTGATTACTGAAAATGTGTATCAACACTTCCAAGCAAATGAACGTCATTTTATTGATCGATGTTTAGAATGGATGAGTAGGGTAGAAGATTCATATTCTGTGATAAGTACCTCTTTTCTTAATCCTCGGCAAGTAGAGATTTTGAAAACACTGGCTAATAAAAGAAAGCTTCAAATCTTTTCTAGTGGAGAGGTAGTCGAGTCAGAATTAGTCAAAATTATTTTGGCACCCAATTTTTATATGCTTGATAAGGGTGATTTTGATATAGCTTTGCTTGAAATATCTTATGCGTTTAAGTTTATACAAATTTCTCATTCACAAGTTTTAGGAACTTTTTTAGGCCAAGCCGGTGTCAAACGACAAGAATTGGGAGACATCATTGTTACTAATACAAAAATTCAAATTTTTGTCAGTAAGCACCTTGTAGAAAGTTTTAAAGTAATTGAAAAAATAGGACGAGCAGTAGTTAAAATTAATGAAATTTCACTGACAGATTTAGTCAAAGAAACTGATAAATCTATTAATGAAGTTGTTCTTGTTGATAGTCTGAGAGTAGACAAAATGATTGCAGTCGCTTTCAAAATGTCTCGCAATATTGCTACAAATATGTTAGAATCAAAGAAGGTTAAGATTAATTACCTAGAAATTGATAAAAAAGACTTTTCTGTTGGAATTGGTGATTTGATTAGCGTTCGAGGTTTCGGGCGCATCAAAATTTTAGGTCTTTTAAATTTGACTAAAAAAGGAAAACAGAGAGTTGAAATAGAACTTATTAGAAATCAAAAAAATAGTTTCTAAGTTGAAAATCATTTTGATAAGATTTTCTAAGGATAAAGAGGAGTGATTGATGACATTAAATAGTCTAGATGTTCAAAACAAAACCTTTAATCCACAATTTCGTGGGTTTAGTAAACATGAAGTTGATGAATTTTTGGATATCGTTGTTCGCGATTATGATGAATTTGCCCAAACAATAAAAGATCAAGAACGTGAATTAAAAGCATTACGTGAACGTGTGAAATATTTTGATGACATGAAAGATTCGTTGAATAAATCAATTGTTGTTGCTCAAGATGCTGCTGATAATCTTCGTGAACAAGCGAAAAGTGAAGCTGATACACTTAAAATTAATTCTGAAAAAGAATCGGCTGATATTATTGCGAATGCGGGGCAAAAGAGTTCGTTGATTATTGAAGCGGCTAAAAAAGAAGCTGGATTTATTTTGAATGCTGCTTCTGATGATGCTCGTAAATTGGTACGTGATACAGATGATTTGAAGCGTAAAATGCGTCTCTACCACCAACGAATGACTTCAATTATCGAAAATCAACTTGCGTCTATTCAATCGGATGATTGGGCTGAGATTTTTAGACCGACACAAGATTATGCAATCAATCCTGAAGAAAAATTGCAAATGATTATTGAAGAACATCTGGAAAATGCTGAGTCAACTTTAGTAAAAACTCAAGCAATCAAACCATTGACAGATGAAGATATTCAGCAAGCTGACAAAAAAAACAAAGAGCTTGAAGAGGAAACCGAATCCATTGAGCCATCTGAAATTTCTGAAAAAATTGAAGTGACTGACGAAGTAAAAGAAGAAGTTCAAGTCGCTGTTGGGGTTGTGAGTGATGATTCTCAAATAGATCAAGAAACTGATACCCCTAAAGTAGATGATTCAGAAATTTTTCCAGAATTAGAAGCGAAAGCACCAGCTGAAACAACTGAGGTTGTTGAAAAAGATAATCAAGAAACGATTGATTTAAGCGAATTGAAAAATTAAAATCAGACCAAGATGAGAAAAAATATAATTAAAGCAAGCGAGTGATGATGGAAGACTCGTATTCCCTATTTTTCTTATTATCAGCTGATTGGACTTCTAAAGTTACTGACAGAATTTATTTTCTCAAAGAATCTTTAGAAAAATCTTGGACTGAACTAAAAGTAAGTTCAAGCGTCTTGCACGTTACGCAAAAGAGTTTCTGTCAGTAAAATTTACTGACAGAAAAAATGAAGGTGGTACCACGGTTTTTCGTCCTTTGCGAAAGACCGTTTTTTTGTTTAGTTAAGAACTTTAAAGGAAATCTTGGGTTTATAGCTCAAATAAAAGATTACTTTTCATGGGTGAGAAATAGGATAGATTGCTTTTAAATTGGATAAATTATTTTATTGGATTATCCACTAAAAAATAAAGATTAAAAAACAAAGATTAAAAAATAGAAAGAAGAAAATATGAAAATCAAAGATACTTTGAACTTGGGGAAAACAGCTTTTCCAATGCGTGCAGGATTGCCAAATAAAGAGCCCAATTGGCAAAAAGATTGGTCAGATGCCGCACTTTATGAAAAACGTCAAGAATTAAACGCAGGGAAACCGTCATTTATGCTCCATGATGGACCTCCCTATGCAAACGGGAATATTCACCTTGGACATTCTTTGAACAAAATTTCAAAAGACATCATTGTTCGCTACAAATCAATGGCTGGATTTCGCGCGCCTTATGTTCCTGGTTGGGACACTCATGGTTTGCCAATTGAGCAACAACTTGCTAAAGCAGGTATGAAACGCAAAGAAATGGACTTGCTTGACTATCTTGAAGAGTGTCGCAAATATGCGATGAAACAAGTAGACATGCAACGTTCAGATTTTAAATCTCTTGGTGTTTTGGCCGATTGGGATCGTCCATATCTGACTTTATTGCCAGAATACGAAGCGGCTCAAATTCGCGTTTTTGGGAAAATGGCTGAAAAAGGATACATCTATAAAGGACAAAAACCAATTTATTGGTCACCTTCATCTGAAAGTTCACTTGCTGAAGCTGAAATTGAATATCAAGATGTTCGTTCAGCCTCAATTTTTGTAGCCTTTAAAGCTAAAGATACCAAAGGAAAATTGCCAGAAGATGTTGAATTTGTTATCTGGACAACAACGCCATGGACCATCCCATCAAACTTGGGAATTTTTGCTCATCCTGACTATGATTATTCAGTTGTGGCGGTTAATAATCGCAAATTTGTGATTGCTTCTGAAATGCTTGAGGCCGTTGCTGAAAAACTCGAATGGGAAAATCCAGAAGTTCTTCAAACCTTGAAAGGTTCTGATTTAGAATACATGGTTGCTAAGCACCCATTTTATGACCGTGAAACACTAATCATGAATGCAGATTACGTCACACTTGATTCTGGGACTGGACTTGTCCACGTTGCTCCTGGTCATGGTGAAGATGACTATTTTGCTAGTCGTAAATATAAATTGCCAGTCTTGTCACCAATCGATAACCGTGGTTATTATACTGATGAAGCCCCTGGACTTGAAGGACTTTTCTACGATGAAGGAAATAAAGTTGTCAGTAAATGGCTTGAAGAAAAAGATGCCTTGTTGAAACTCGAATTCTTCACTCACAGTTATCCGCATGATTGGCGCACTAAAAAACCAGTCATTTTCCGTGCCACACCGCAATGGTTTGCTTCAATCGATGACTTCCGTCAAAATATTTTGGATGAAGTTGAAAAAGTAGATTGGGTTATTCCATGGGGAAAAACTCGTTTATTCAACATGGTTCGCGACCGTGGGGATTGGGTCATTTCACGTCAACGTGCTTGGGGAGTACCATTGCCAATTTTCTACGGTGAAAATGGTGAACCAATTATCACACCAGAAACAACTGAGCACGTAGCTAAACTTTTTGCTGAATTTGGCTCAAAAGTTTGGTTTGAACGTGAAGCAAAAGACCTTCTACCAGAAGGATTTACTCATCCAGCTTCACCAAATGGTGAATTTACAAAAGAAAAAGACATCATGGACGTTTGGTTTGACTCAGGTTCTTCTTGGAATGGTGTCCTTAACGAACGCGACTATCTTAGCTTCCCAGCGGATCTTTACCTTGAAGGTTCAGACCAATACCGTGGTTGGTTCAACTCATCTATTACAACCTCAGTGGCGGTAAATGGCGTCGCACCATATAAAGCAGTTCTTTCACAAGGATTCGTTTTGGATGGTAAAGGTCGCAAAATGTCTAAATCAATTGGAAATACAATTGTGCCAAAAGATGTCACTAAGAAATTTGGTGCCGATATTCTCCGTCTTTGGGTGGCCTCAATTGATACCGAATCAGATGTTCGGGTATCTATGGATATTCTCAGTCAAGTCTCTGAAGTTTACCGTAAAATCCGTAACACTTTGCGTTTCTTAATCGCAAATACATCTGATTTTAATCCTAAAGAAGATGGAATTGACTTTGCTGAACTTCGTCCGGTAGATAAGTATATGCTTGTGAAATTTAATGAACTTGTAAAACAAATCCGTAAAGCTTATGATAATTACAGTTTTATGAGTGTATACAAATCAATCATTAATTTCATCACGAATGATTTGTCATCATTCTATCTTGATTTTGCAAAAGATGTGGTTTATATTGAAGCAGCAAATTCACCAGAACGACGTTCAATGCAAACAGTTATGTATGTTATTTTGAAAGATTTGGTAAAAGTTCTTGTTCCAATTTTGCCTCATACAGCAGAAGAAACATGGACTTACTTAGAGCATGAACCAGAAAATTTTGCTTATCTTGCAGAAATGCCAGAAGCAGCGGAAATTCCAGGTAGTGAAGAACTATTAGGAAATTGGCAAGAATTTCTTGATTTCCGTGATAAGATTTTGAAAGCTTTAGAAAGTGCTCGTGAAGCGAAACTTATTGGTAAATCATTGGAAGCAACAGTGACAATTTATCCAAATGAAGTTGTACGTACTTTACTGACAGCAATTGACGAAAATGTTGCGCAACTTTTGATTGTATCAAACTTTGTAGTAGCGAACGGAACTGTAAGTGATGCACCAGAAGCAGCTATGAAATTTGATGACCTAGCTGTTCTTGTGGAACATGCCGCTGGTGATGTTTGTGACCGTTGCCGCAGAACTGATGAAACAGTTGGGCATAACGCCAATGAAAATCTCAAAATGCTTTGTGAACATTGTGCACATATTGTTGAAAAAGAATTTCCAGAAATCTTTGTAGAAGGTTTTGAAGATTAATAAAAAAAAGTTACTGACAGATTTGTCAGTAACTTTTTTTTAATTTAATAATTACAATACAGTAAGCATTGATGCAATTACGCTAAAAAGAGTTAGAACGACCATGATAATCACAACGACCATCGTGACTTTTTGGAAAGTACTTTTTTGTGGTTTTTTATATGCCATAAGTTCCTCAATAAGAATATTTTTAATTAATTGTAACAAGAAAAAGAAAACTTTTCAATTAGTTGTGGTCTTTTTTTTCAGTACTTGTTTCTTTTGGAGCTAAAAACTTAGCGAAAGGATCTCCCTTTTTTTCAAGAGAAGGAACTGTTTTTTCATCTTCATCAGTCACTAAATCAACAGTTGAGACGCCTAAATCATCCATCATTTTATCAAAATCATCGCGTTTTTTAAAAGTTAGTCCCATTATATTCTCCTTGGAATTAAATAATTTACAGTGCTCGAAAAGAGAAGAGCAACACTAGAACCATTTTACTACTTAAGAGATAAAAAAGCTAGATATATGAAAAAACTTGTTGAAAAAATGCGATTAAAGGCTGATAAGACTTGCATTTCAAAACGATTTTAAGTATAATGATAAGGAACGGTAGATTGCAATTATGCAGACTACCTATAATAAAACAAATTCCCCAAAGGAGACATTTTTAAAATGGCTAAAGAAGTATACGACCGTAGCAAACCACACGTTAATATTGGTACTATCGGACACGTTGACCATGGTAAAACTACCCTCTCAGCTGCAATCTCTAAAGTATTGTCTGACAAAGGTTACTCTAAAGCGACTGACTTTGCATCTATCGATGCTGCTCCAGAAGAACGCGAACGTGGTATCACTATCAACACTGCTCACATCGAGTACGAAACTGAAAAACGTCACTATGCCCACATCGACGCTCCAGGTCACGCGGACTACGTTAAAAACATGATCACTGGTGCTGCCCAAATGGACGGTGCAATCCTCGTTGTTGCTGCAACTGACGGACCAATGCCACAAACTCGTGAACACATCTTGCTTTCACGTCAAGTTGGTGTTAAATACCTTATCGTCTTCCTTAACAAAGCAGACCTTGTTGATGATGAAGAATTGATGGAACTCGTTGAAATGGAAGTTCGTGACCTCTTGAGCGAATACGACTTCCCAGGTGACGATATTCCTGTAATCGCTGGTTCAGCACTTGGTGCTTTGAACGGTGAACCACAATGGGTTGCTAAAGTTGAAGAATTGATGGACATCGTTGATGAATACATCCCAACTCCAGAACGCGACACTGAAAAACCACTCCTTCTTCCAGTCGAAGACGTATTCTCTATCACTGGTCGTGGTACTGTTGCTTCAGGACGTATCGAACGTGGTACTGTTAAAGTTGGTGACGAAGTTGAAATCGTTGGTATCAAAGAAGAAACTAAGAAAGCTGTTGTTACTGGTATCGAAATGTTCCGTAAAACACTTACTGAAGGTCTTGCTGGTGATAACGTCGGTGCACTTCTCCGTGGTATCCAACGTGACGAAATCGAACGTGGTCAAGTTATTGCTAAACCAGGTTCAATCACTCCACACAAACTTTTCGAAGGTGAAGTTTACGTATTGAGCAAAGAAGAAGGCGGACGTCACACTCCATTCTTCGACAACTACCGTCCTCAATTCTACTTCCACACAACTGACGTTACTGGTTCAGTTAAACTTCCTGAAGGAACTGAAATGGTAATGCCTGGTGACAACGTGCATATCGACGTTGAATTGATCCACCCAGTTGCGATCGAACAAGGTACTACTTTCTCTATCCGTGAAGGTGGACGTACTGTTGGTTCAGGTATCGTTGCTGAAATCAAAGCTTAATTATAAAACTAAGCAAATAAAAACTGTCATTTATGACAGTTTTTTTATATAAAATTTTAGTAAAATAAAAACTCCCATAGGGAGTTTTTTAAATTTCTGATTTTGTAAATACACCGCGGTCAACAAGTGCATCCATTTGGAAATAAAACTTATTTTGAATCATTTCATTCGCATTTTTGAAAATATCAACATTGCGTAACCCTGATTTGTCAGTAACTGAAAGCTTAAAACCAGATAAATCAGGATTAACGATAATTTTTAATAAAAAACCTTCATTTGAATTTGGAACTTCTTCAAGAAGTCTCTTAAATTCAAAATTACCAATTTTAGTTTGGATAAAAGTTGTATCTTTTAGAGTAAATTTTTTAACGGTAGGCGCAAGTTGATAAACATACTTGCTTCCCTCTAAATGTTTTTCTGTGATAAATGCCATTGCATTCTCCTGACTAAATATTAATTTATTTTAAAATAGAACTAAGCTTTTCAACAAAGAGATTAACTTCATCAAGTGTGTTTAATTCTGAAAATGAAATACGAATATTTTCTTTGAGTTTATCAGAATTTTTTCCGTAAACTGCCTCAAGAACGTGAGAAGGTTCAATTGTTCCAGCAGTGCAAGCAGAACCTGTTGAAATTGCAAAACCAGCTAAATCCAGTTTCGTCAGTAATAAGTCATGATTCTCATTTGGAAAAGCAAGATTAAGAACATGAGGCATACTTGGACCAAAATTATTTTTATAAAAAGGAATTTCTTGTTCTTTTAATTTACTGAGCAAGTGGTGATTGAGTTCTTCGACTGCTTGATAATTAGACTCAATATTTTCAAGTGCGAGTTCTAAGGCCTTAGCTAGACCAACCAGTGAGTGAAGATTTTCTGTACCGGCCCGTCTTTTTTCTTCTTGTTCACCACCGTGAATCAGAGCATCAAAGTGAAGAAGTTCATTATAGTATAAGAAGCCGACACCTTTTGGTCCATGAAATTTATGAGCAGAAGCAGATAAGAAATCGGCACCAATTTCAATAGGGTGAACTGGAATTTTTCCCATAACTTGTGTTGCATCAACATGGAAAACGGCTTGATGTTGACTCAAAAGTTCTCCGACTTCCTTTACTGGAAGAAGTTGTCCTGTTTCATTATTAGCCCACATCATACTGACTAAAATTGTGTCTGGACGCAAGTTTTTTTCAATGAGTGCCTCTGGAAAAGTGCCATCAGCATTTGGTTTTACAAAAGTCACATCAAATTTATAACGGTCATGAAGGTATTGAACAGTATTTAAAACGGATGGATGTTCAATAGCTGTAGTGATAATATGATTTCCTTTATCTCTATTTGCCAAGGCATAACCAATTAAAGCTTGATTATTGGCTTCGCTAGCGCCAGAGGTAAAAATGATATTTCGACTTGGAACTTCAAGAGCAGTGGCGACCGTTTCACGGGATTTGCGAACAATCTGACTAGCAGCACGTCCGAGAGTGTGGATACTTGAGGGATTTCCAAAATTAGTTGATAAACTTTCTGATATTGCGGTGATGACCTCAGGAAGAAGTGGAGTAGTAGCTGCGTTATCTAAATATATAATTTTATTTTTCCTACCTTTCGTAGTAATTAGTGGATATTTTTATAAGGATTTAATATTTTTTTAAAAGTTAGTGCTTTATCTTTGCATACTTTACTGATAGAAAGATTATAATTTTTCTATCAGTATTAAATCGTTTCCTTATCTGATAAGCTCTATTTTAACATTTTTTTATCTTTTTTATCTGAATCTTGATAAGTTTATTTGCTAGATTGAAATATCAAATTGAACGATTAAACGTCATCTATTGATGGTATATTTCTCTATTTAATTATATAATATTCTTAGGGAGGGTTTTATTATGGTTGAACAATATAAAAATATTTTAGTCGCAGTAGATGGTTCAGAACAATCCTATGATGCACTTCGGGAAGCAATCGAAACCGCTCAAGCGAATGATTCACAGTTGAAAATATTGTATGTTTTAAATGATAAACTGGCAAATATTCCGGTACATTTGGATACAATGACACTTTATAAAAGTGTACAAGAGCATTCTGATTATGTGGTGGATCAAGTTCAAGGGTATCTTAAAGATACAGAAGTTAGTTTTGAAATTGTCCGTTTAACAGGAAGCCCCAAAAGAGAAATTATTAATTATTCAAAAGAAAATAATATTGATTTAATCGTTCTAGGTTCTACAGGTCTTGATGCCATTGACCGTTTTATTATCGGTTCAACAACACAGTACATTGTTAATCATGCCTCTTGCAACGTGATGGTTGTTAAATAAAAAAGAGAAAAGTTGTCATTAGATGACTTTTTGTTTTTCTAAAAGAATTATAAAAATACCAAACCTAGCTTGGTATTTTTATTGTTTTAAATTAGAAAATTCTTTTAATCTTGAGGTTTTTCATGTTCAAAAAGTGGAGAAACTGGACGTCCTTCATGAATACGAAGGATTGCACTAGCTAAGTATTCAGCGGCACTTAAATATTTCACATTCAAAGGCTTACGGTGCTCAGTAACTACAGAGTCTGTTACCAAGATTTCTTTGATGTCTGCTTTTTCAAGAACATCAGCAGCGTTTGTTGTGAATAATCCGTGACTGGCAACAGCATAGATTTCGCTGGCTCCAGCTTCGCGAACGACATTCGCTGCGTTAGCAAAAGTCACCCCTGTATTTAAGATATCATCAATAAGAATTACTTTTTTACCAGCAACATTACCGATTACATAACCATTTTCACGATTTTTATCATCATCTTCATAGTCAACAATGGCAATTGCTGATTCTAAGTATTCAGCAAGTGAACGTGCACGTTTGATACCAGAATTTTTGGGAGCAACAACGATAACATCATCACCAAATAAACCATTTTTACGATAGTAATCAGCAAAAAGTGGAACAGTGAAAAGATTATCTACAGGAATATCGAAGAATCCTTGAACCTGAACAGCATGAATATCAAGAGTGAGTACGCGGTCAGCTCCAGCTTTAACAATCATATCAGCAACTAATTTTGCTGTGATTGGTTCACGAGAAGTCGCAGTACGGTCTTGACGAGCATAGCCAAAGTAAGGAATTACGATGTTAATCGTACGAGCAGAAGCACGTTTACATGCATCAATCATGATAAGCAATTCCCAAAGGTGATCATTAACAGGGCAGCTGGTTGATTGGACGATGAAAATGTCTTGGCTACGGACACTTTCTTCCATGTTAATCATAATTTCACCGTCAGAAAACTGTTTTGAAGAAAGTTTTCCTAGAGGAACTCCTGTAAATTGGCTAATTTTCTCAGCAAGACCAGGGTTTGAGTTTAAGGCAAAAAGCTTTAAGTGTGAATCAGAGTAAACCACGATTTCTCTCCATTTTCTTTTATGAAATAATATAGTTCTATTTTAGCAAAATTATGATGATTTTCATAGTCTATATCGATAAATATCTTTGTGAATTAATATGAAAATAAAAGTTAAGAGTATTTAGAAAAAATTTTATAAGTAAAAAATAAATTCACAAACTTAAAATTCTAATAATTTAAAAAAACGCTTTAAACGTTTAAGAATACGCTTTTGAAAACATTTTCAAAAAATGAGGAAAGTAAAGTTTGTGAAAGTTGCGGCAAAGTCTTGCGTTTACATAAGTGAAGTGTTACAATGGTTCTGTAAGGTTCGTGAAAGCTAAGTGTTACGAACAAATTATTTATTTTTAGGGGAATTAAAAATGAAAAAAACAAAAGTGATTTCACTTCTTGCTGTTTCAGTACTCTCAGTTTCTTTGCTTGCCGCTTGTGGAAGTAATAACTCATCAAGTAGCTCTGATAAA
The DNA here is from genome assembly GCF_036648155.1 of Lactococcus sp. Classification (NCBI taxonomy): domain Bacteria; kingdom Bacillati; phylum Bacillota; class Bacilli; order Lactobacillales; family Streptococcaceae; genus Lactococcus; species Lactococcus sp. The sequence continues at coordinate 115,763 of NZ_JAVXIY010000004.1, forward strand.
AAAACAGAACAATCATCTAAAGCAGAAGTTTTTGCTGGTGCAACTCAAGGAACAAGTAACTTCTCTGATTTGCAAAAAGGTTTTGCTAAAAATGGCGCTTGGTTGAATGCAACTAAAGGTGATATGAACGCTTCAGGCAAAACTTTGACTGTTGAAGGACTTTTCTTGGGTGACGGACAAGTTGCTCGTAAATTGGCAATCTACAATCAAGATAGCAGCCATAAAATTACTGCTCGTTATACTTTGACAGTTGATAAAATTGAAGTGAAATCTCCTGGTTTCTATATTTCAAATGGTACTGTTAAAGGAAATGTTGATGTATTTGCAACTGGCTTCCACGGACAAACTGGTACAGGTGTTGAAGGACAAGCAACAATTGATGGTAACTTGACTTTTGCTAGCCAAGACCTCCTTGACGCTTACAATAAATTACCAGATGCTCAAAAAGTTAAAGTAACTGGTACAACTTCAGTTGTTAAAGGTGATGTTGTTTCATTCAAACCTGGTGGAATTACTGCCGGTGCTCATGGTAATGTAACTTATTCATTTGAAGGAAATGGTACAGATACAAAAACTGGTGCAACAACTGGTACTGCTGATGTTTCAGTATTGAAAAAAGCACTTGGTAAAAATGGTGCTTGGCTTGTAGCTACTAATGCTGACGTTGATGCTTCAGGAAAAGACCTTACAATTGATGGAACTTTCCTCAATGAAAAAGCGGCTGTTCAACGTACACTTGCGATGATTAGCCAAAATGATCAACACCAAGTAACTAAATCTTATACATTGACTGTTGGACGTTTGATTGTTAACTCACCAGCCTTTGACCTTGAAGGTGGTAATATTAAAGGTGACGTTTATGTCGGTAAAGATGCTTCAATTGAAGCTCGCGACATGAAAGGAACTGATGGTAAATCAATCCAATCTGAAATCACTGGAAATCTTTACTTTGCAACTCAAGAACAACTTGACACTTACAAAGCTCTTCCAGCTGCAAATCAATTCAAAGTATCAGGTGAAGTTGCTGTAAAAGCCGCTAACTAATGAACTAAAAATTGTCTAAAAGGCTCTCTATGAGCCTTTTTTTCTTTCTCAAAATATAGTATAATGGGACATACGTGTAGTTCTATACAAAAATGAATTTGTCAGCAAAAAGTTTACTGACAGAAAAGAAAATCTCTCATCAGAAAAAAATTTACTGACAAAATAATCAGTGATGACAATTTGATTTTTGTTTAGAAACACGTAGACTAAAAATAATGCAAAAGCAGGAGACTGGACTGTTAGAAAAAATTCTAAGCATTTCAAGTCAAGGAGAATAACATTGGCAAAAGAAACATTTTCAATCGAATTTGCAGGACGAACTTTAACTGTTGAAACAGGTCAAGTTGCAAAACAAGCAAATGGAGCTATAGTTGTACGTTATGGAGATACAACAGTTTTGACAGCTGCTACAATGGGTAAAATGGCTACAGGTGATTTCTTCCCACTACAAGTGAATTATGAAGAAAAAATGTATGCTGCAGGAAAATTTCCAGGAGGTTTTAACAAACGTGAAGCGCGTCCTTCAACAGATGCGACTTTGACAGCTCGTTTGATTGACCGTCCAATTCGTCCAATGTTTGCCGAAGGTTTTCGTAATGAAGTACAAGTAATCAATACTGTCCTTTCTTATGATGAAAATGCGTCTGGTCGTGTGGCAGCAATGTTTGGTTCATCTCTTGCTCTGGCAATTTCTGATATTCCATTTGATGGTCCAATTGCTGGTGTTGAAGTTGCTTATATTGACGGAAAATATATCATCAATCCAACTGTTGCAGAAAAAGAGGCTTCAAGTTTGGAACTTTCTGTTGCTGGAAACATTAATGCCATTAACATGGTTGAGTCTGGGGCAAAGGAATTGTCAGAAGAAGTGATGCTTGGTGCACTTTTAGCTGGACATAATGCTGTTAAAGAATTAATCGAATTTCAAAATGAAATTGTTGCGAAAGTTGGAAAAGAAAAAGCTGAAGTTGAACTTTTGCATGTTGATGAAGATTTGAAAGCCGAAGTTATTGCAGCTTACAATTCAGATTTACAAAAAGCCGTTCAAGTTGAAGAAAAATTAGCGCGTGAATCTGCGACAAAAGCAGTTAAAGAGGCGATAATTTCTGTTTACAGTGCAAAATATGAGAATGATGAAAATCTATCAATCATTTTGCGTGATCTTGCTGAAATTCTTGAAGGAATGGAACATGCAGAAGTTCGGCGTCTGATTACCGAAGATAAAATCCGTCCTGATGGACGTAAAATTGATGAAATTCGTCCGCTTGATGCTGAAATTGACTTTACTCCACGTAATATTACACATGGGACAGGTTTATTTACTCGTGGTCAAACCCAAGCATTGTCAACATTGACTTTGGCACCAATGAATGAAGCACAAATCATTGATGGTTTGAATGATGAATATAAAAAACGATTCATGCACCACTACAATTTCCCACAATATTCTGTTGGTGAAACTGGACGTTACGGGGCACCAGGTCGACGTGAAATTGGTCACGGAGCACTCGGAGAACGGGCTTTAGAACAAGTCCTTCCTTCTTTGGAAGAATTCCCTTATGCTATTCGTTTAGTTGCTGAGGTATTGGAATCAAATGGTTCTTCATCACAAGCTTCAATTTGTGCGGGAACACTTGCACTGATGGCTGGGGGTGTGCCAATTAAAGCGCCAGTTGCTGGAATTGCTATGGGCTTGATTTCGGATGGAACGAACTATACTGTTTTGACCGACATTCAAGGACTTGAAGACCATTTTGGTGATATGGACTTTAAGGTTGCGGGAACTCGTGAAGGAATTACTGCTCTCCAAATGGATATTAAGATTTCTGGAATTACACCAGAAATTCTTGCCGAAGCTCTTGCTCAAGCCAAAACTGCTCGCTTCCAAATCTTAGACGTGATTGAAGCAACAATTGCGCAACCGCGTGAAGAATTGGCGCCGTCTGCTCCTAAAATTGATACAATTACGATTCCTGTAGATAAGATTAAAGTGGTCATCGGTAAAGGTGGCGAACAAATCGATAAAATTATCGCAGAAACTGGGGTTAAAATTGACATTGATGATGAAGGACTTTGTTCAATTTTCTCTTCTGACCAATCAGCGATTGATCGTGCTAAAGAAATCATTGCTGAACTTGTCCGTGAAGCAAAAGTTGGCGAAGTTTATGAAGCAAAAGTGGTTCGTATCGAAAGTTTTGGTGCCTTTGTCAATCTCTTTGGCAAACAAGATGCTATGGTTCACATTTCAGAAATGGCTTGGGCACGTACGGCCAAAGTTGAAGATGTCATGAAACTAGGCGATGTAGTTAAAGTGAAAATCATGAAGATTGATGATAAAGGACGTGTTGATGCGTCAATGCGTGCTTTGGTTGAAAAACCAGAAGGCTATGTTGAACCTGAGCGTAAACCACGTGAACGTCGTGATAATAAGGACCGTCGTAATGGAAATGGATTCGATCGTCGCAATAACGATCGTAATAACCATAACAACAATAGCGGAAATCATAGTTTTGAACTTCGTGAACGCAAATCACACGTTGACCATGAGTTTCCAGAGCTTTCAACTAAAAAGCCAGAATAAACTGAAATTTAAAATGGAAAAGCTGTAAAAATAGACCTAAAAAAGCTAAAAATTTACTGATGAAAATACTAGCCTATTCCTAAGTGTTCTCTAGGCATTTCGTACTGTGTTGTCACTTTTTCTATCCGCTCAAGCGAATGAAATAAAGGCAAAGCGCCGAAGGTTACGTTATGACAGAAACAGGCGAGGAATAATCTTAAATTTGTCAGTAAATTATTTGTTTACTTAGCTTGTAAGTAATCACTGACAGGTCTGTCAGCAAAAAATATGTCTAATTATAACCTTAATACAGAATTGGATGAACGTCTGCGTGTCTCATTAGCAAATCCAGGATCATTTATGGAAGATTTGTCCTTGGTCTATGCTTTTCACCAATTCCCAGTACTCGCCCCAAAATCAGTCTTTTTTGTTCCGATTGAAGACCATAAGGCTTTACCTGTCTTTACAACAGAAGAAGACTTGGAAGTTTTTCTGTCAGAACTGACAGATTTTGAAACAGAATGGGAACTTCACTCATTGATTGAGATATTGGATCAGTTAATGGAAACTGATATTGATATTTTGGCAATCAATCCCAAATTGCCTCAAGATGAAGATAAAGGAAATACGGTTTATTTCGGAACACCGGAATTAATGCAATTTTTGATTCATTATACGGAAATTTTGAATAAAGTTTTCAGTCCAGAAAACACTTCTGCTGAACAAAGAGAAAAATATTACTTCGTACCAGCTTTTGTGACTACAACGAATCAAAGAACTTTTCCAAATTTAATCAATCAAGAAAATGAAGAATATCTTCCTGTTTTTGATAACTTAGACAGTTTGGCTAAATGGCATAATGAAGATTATTTTAGTCAAGCCTTTAAAGAAAACAATGGCCAAGTATTACTTTTGAAACTTGATGAATTGTTGAAATCAGATGCTGAAACAATGAATGATTTAGGAAAAAGCCTTGGAATTACTGTAAATCCTTTGGATTTTTCACAAGAAGAAGTTCAAAATTCAATGGTTACTTGGGAAGAATTGGCAAGAGATTAAATGAATTAACAGAGTAATTAAGTCTCGGCAGCATTTTTTTAACAACAAGGCCCACAATGCTTATGGTATAATTACTGTAAGTATTTTTTAGCGAAGTAGGAAAAAATGAAAGAAAAAAAGAAAGGTTTTTGGTCTGAAGCAATTCGGGTGACCAAGGAAAATGACCCAGCCGCTCGAACGGCATTAGAAGTGTTGTTGACCTATCCGGGAGTAAAAGCACTTGCGGCTCACCGAATTTCACATTTTCTTTGGCGCCATAATTTGAAACTTTTAGCCCGGATGCATTCCCAATTTTGGCGCTTTTGGACGCAAATTGAAATTCATCCAGGAGCTGAAATTGCTCATGGGGTTTTTATCGACCATGGTTCAGGTTTAGTCATTGGTGAAACGGCGATTGTAGAATCCGATGTAAAACTCTATCACGGAGTGACCCTGGGTGGAACGGGTAAAGACAAGGGGAAACGGCATCCAACCATTAGACAAGGTGCCTTGATTTCGGCCCATTCACAGCTTTTGGGCCCAATCGAAGTTGGGATGAATGCAAAGGTAGGAGCAAGTGCTGTTGTGGTAACAGATGTTCCAGCCGAGGTTACTGTTGTCGGCATTCCCGCAAAAGTTGTTCGAGTTAAAGGTAAAAAGGATTTGGAACGGATTACAAATCTTGAAGAGCAACGTGAAGCGAGCTATCATTCGTCACATTTGTGAGGAGGAATGAGAAGTGAAAAAGAGAAAAGTAGCTGTTTATGAAGGACATATGCTTAGCACTTTAAAATCGTTTACTGATGCGGTAATGTCTATTATTGCGACGATTATGGTTTTAGAGATTCCTTTGCCAAAATTTATTGGAACTAATCATTATGATTTTCGTGAAACAAGTAGTTCACTCATTATTTTCTTTGTGAGTTTTCTAGTTGTTGCTTCATATTATTTTCAGTTTAGTAAGTTTTTTGGACGGATAAAGAAAATGAGTGGTTGGCAGATATTCGCCTATACGATTTTTCTCATGCTTGTTTCACTTTTCCCCTTTATGACTCAAACTGATAATGGTAGTCATCCCGCTTATTTTACAATAGTCTATGTTATATATATTATTGTGACCTCACGGTTTGCTTCTTTGATTATCAAAGCTGCTTATCGTTTAAACGAAGTAAAAATCAATAGGCATCAGGCACGCAAACCTTGGGATTTGTTAGCTATGTCAGTGATTGCTATTGTGATTTCGAGTCTTGGTTATTCTGCTTATACAGGAATACCACTGCTCTATCTACCAATACGTTCTCTTGTAACCTCAATTGTTTATGATGAAGATTAAGAAGGAAATAGAATGAAAATATATAACACTTATAGTCGACAGCTAGAAGATTTTCAACCAATTGAACCTGGAAAAGTTAAAATGTATGTCTGCGGACCGACCGTTTATAATTACATCCATGTGGGAAATGCTCGCTCAGTTGTTGCTTTTGATTTAGTCAGAAAATATTTGGAATTTCGGGGATTTGAAGTTGAATATATCTCTAATTTCACAGATGTTGATGATAAAATTATTAACGGTGCAAAAGCTGCGAACATGACCACAACGGATTTTTCTGAGCGCTATATTGCTGCCTTTTACGAAGATACTGACGCCTTAAATATCAAAAGAGCCAGCCAAAATCCAAAAGCAACGGAATTTATCGAAGCGATGATTGATTTTATTCAAGAACTTTTGGATAAGGACTACGCTTATATTTCTGAGGGTGATGTGTATTTCCGTGTAGCTAAATCAAAAGATTACGCTAAATTGGCAAATAAAAACCTTGCAGATTTACTTGCAGGGGCTTCTGGACGTACGGATGAGGAAACTAAATTAAAAGAATCACCAGCCGATTTCGCCCTTTGGAAATCTGTAAAAGCTGATGAAGTTTCGTGGCAAGCCCCTTGGGGAGCAGGACGTCCGGGTTGGCATATTGAATGTTCTGTTATGTCAACTTCGTTATTGGGTGAAACGATTGATATTCATGGAGGGGGAGCAGATTTAGAATTTCCTCACCATACTAATGAAATTGCACAATCTGAAGCAAAAACAGGCCAAAAATTTGTTAACTATTGGATGCACAATGGTTTTGTCAATGTTGATGGTGAAAAAATGTCCAAATCATTAGGAAATTTCACAACTGTCCATGAATTACTTCAAGTTGTTGACCCACAAATTTTACGTTTCTTTTTGGCAACAACTCATTACAGAAGACCGCTTAATTTTACTGATGATGCACTGACAGAAGCAGAAAATAACATTAAAAAAATAGAAAATGCTTACCGACATTTGGATGACCAAGCTGAATCCAATCTATCGGCTTTGACAACTTTTAGAAATGATTTTGTGGTTGCTATGGATGAAGATTTCAACATTGCTAATGGAATGACTGTTTTTTATGACTTTGTTTCATGGGTCAATAAAGGAAATGGGGGAGCTGAGGTCAAAGCATTCTTTGATCAGGTTTTAGAAATATTAGGCATAAAATTTGAAATTGAACAAAGTTTAGATAGTGAAATCGAAGCGATGATTGAAGCGAGACAATTGGCACGAGAAGTCCGTGATTTTGCGAAATCAGATGAAATTCGTGATGCTCTGAAAGCTCAAGGAATTGTTCTTGAAGATACAAAAGACGGGGTACGGTGGCATCGTGAATAAGCAACAAGCAGAACTTTTAAATGGAATTGCCCTTGCCTATGTGGGGGATGCAATATTTGAAGTTTTTGTCCGCGATTACTTGTTAGAAAAAGGGCTGACAAAACCCGCTTTCCTTCAAAAAAATGCCACAAAATTTGTGTCAGCTAAAGCGCAAGCAAAAATCATCAGAGCCATGGAAGAAGTTGATTTTCTTACGGAATATGAACTCACATATTTCAAAAGAGGACGTAACGCTCACTCTAAAACTACGGCCAAAAATACCGATGTTGTCACTTATCGGATTTCAACTGGTTTTGAAGCCGTCGTTGGGATTCTTCACTTGACACAAGAAAATGAGCGTCTTAAAGAATTTTGGAATTTTTGTGTCGAAACAATCGAAAAAGATACAGCCTAAAGATTACTGTCTGACAGAAAAAAGTATTAAGCAAATTATTTTAAAAAAATAAAAAAATCCGCTAGAATAGGTATGCAAAGATACAAAGAAAAAAACAGCGGAAAGAAGAAGAGATGTATAGAGTAGTTACAATGTACGGCACCGATGAGCCATGGTGGTTCTTTGAAGGCTGGAAAGAAGATATAGTTTCAGTAGACGAATTTGATGATTTTTATAAAGCTTTAAAATGGTACAAAAAAGAATGGTTTGAGATGGCTGAGAATTTTAAAGAATTCACTAGTAAGTCAGGATTACAAACCGCATTTTGGCAAAATGGTGATGAAGAGTGGTGTGAAGATTGTGTAGGCTATTTGCAACGTTATCACAGTATTGCTTTGCTTGAAGATTGGCATGCGATTCCTTTCGAGAAAAAACGTTCAGGTTATAGTAAAAAATCAGGAGAGCTTCCTGAACGATTCTGTTCAATGAAAAACGAAAATTAAAAAATGAGAAAGTTTACTTTTTAGGAAAACTTTCTTTTTCTTTTGTAAAATGACTGTGAGCATTTTAGTGGTAAGAAAGTTGAAATTATAATATAATTATTTTATAATATAAATCTAATGTTAGGAGGGGCTATGAGGAAACCATTAATTATATTAGATGGATTTTTAATATTACTAATCATAATTTTGGGACTGGCATTATTTCACAATGTCCGAGAACAATCTAAAGAGCATTCATTATCGAATGAAACAAATATACATAAAAGTTCGATTGAAAATAAAGAAGAAACAAAGTCTACTGGCCTTAAATTAAATACCAGAGAGATCAAACAAGGAAACTTTTTAACATTATCAGGTCTTTGGGAAAGTAAAAGTCATCAGTTGAAAAATATCGTTATTTCAGGGCCTTCGGCAACTCTTGATGATATCCAGTATGAATTGAAAGTAGCAGGAGTGACTTCTGAAAATGAACTGCCCTATTTAAAATTGATGATAGAAGGACAGGATTCAGGGAAAGTTTTAGGAGTTTATCCTCGAGGAAGTGCTATTCCTGTCAGGTTGGCTAATGGTAAGATTGATTTTGCTGGGCAGTATGACCCTACAGATAAGAAAAAAGACCGAATTATTCTTTTTGACGATTATCTCTCGGCACAAGATATTCTTGGACAAGTTTTATATCGAGAATTGGAAGAAATTTTGTAAATAGTAATAGATTTACGTGATTTTGAAAATGAAAAGAAAATAGTCTTGAAAAAAATGATAAAATGAGTTAAAATATCATTATCTTAGATAAGAACTCGATGGTCAAAGCTCGGGAAAATATGACAAAAAACTTTTAAAAATTACTGATAGGAGGGTCAATTTATTGATTTTCTTTCAGTAACTGATGAGAGGATTTTTTGACATATTTTTCACAGCTTTGGCTTTTTTATTTGCAAAATATTTATGTTTAATGTGTACAAAGAGTGAGCATTAAATCGTTAGATAAAAGAATTGTCAGTAAGTTTGGCAGTTCTGTCAGCAGTTTTGCAAGAACTTTTATCAAAATAAAAAGAAAGGCGAATTTTAAAAAATTCGTAGTAAAAAATGAATTTTCAAGAAAATTATGATGTCATCGTCATCGGAGGAGGACATGCGGGTGTTGAAGCTTCGCTTGCGGCTGCACGCATGGGTTCTAAAACGTTACTGATGACGATTAATCTTAACATGGTTGCCTTTATGCCATGTAATCCATCAATTGGTGGCTCAGCTAAAGGAATTGTTGTCAGAGAAATTGATGCCCTAGGTGGGGAAATGGGACGCAATATTGACAAGACCTATATTCAAATGAAGATGCTTAATACAGGGAAAGGTCCAGCAGTTCGTGCCCTCCGTGCCCAAGCAGATAAAGATGAATATGCTGCTTCAATGAAAAATACCGTTTCTGACCAAGAAAACTTGACGCTTCGTCAGGGAATGGTTGAAGAACTCATCCTTGATGAAGAAAAGCAAAAAGTTATTGGTGTTCGGACATCAACAGGAACACAATACGGGGTCAAGGCTGTCATCATCACGACTGGAACAGCTTTACGTGGGGAAATTATCATCGGTGAATTGAAGTATTCTTCTGGACCAAATAATTCTCTTTCATCAATTGGTTTAGCAGATAATTTACGTGAAATTGGTTTTGAAATTGGTCGTTTTAAAACTGGAACACCACCACGAGTTTTGGCAAGTTCAATTGATTACGATAAAACAGAAATCCAACCAGGAGATGAAGCGCCAAATCATTTTAGCTTTATGAGCTCTGACGAGGATTATCTAAAAGACCAAATTCCTTGCTGGTTGACCTATACTACAGAAAACAGTCATACGATTTTGCGTGATAATTTGCACCGTGCACCACTTTTTTCTGGTATTGTTAAAGGAGTAGGTCCTCGCTATTGCCCATCCATAGAAGACAAAATTACTCGTTTTGCTGACAAACCTCGTCATCAACTCTTTCTTGAACCAGAAGGACGCAATACAGAAGAAGTTTATATCGGTGGACTTTCAACTTCAATGCCTGAAGATGTTCAATTTGATTTAGTAAAATCAATTCCAGGACTCGAAAATGCTAAGATGATGCGTCCAGGTTATGCCATAGAATATGATGTGGTGATGCCTCATCAACTCCGTCCTACTCTTGAAACGAAATTGATTTCAGGTCTATTTACAGCCGGACAAACAAATGGAACTTCAGGTTATGAAGAAGCGGCTGGGCAAGGTTTGGTTGCCGGAATAAATGCCGCTCTTAAGATTCAAGGAAAACCAGAATTTATTCTTAAACGCAGTGAAGCTTATATCGGTGTAATGATTGATGATTTGGTAACCAAAGGGACTTTAGAACCTTATCGCCTCTTGACTTCACGGGCTGAGTACCGTTTGATACTTCGTCATGATAATGCTGACCGCCGCTTGACAGAAATCGGACGTCAAGTTGGTCTCGTTTCAGATGCACAATGGGAGCATTACCAAGCTAAAATGGCTCAATTTGACCGAGAAATGAAACGACTCAATTCGGAAAAACTCAAACCTTTGCCTGATACTCAAGAAAAATTAGGAAAATTGGGCTTTGGTCCAATCAAAGATGCACTGACAGGTGCCGAATTTTTGAAACGACCAGAAGTTCATTATGATGAAGTGATTGATTTCATTGGACAAGCACCAGAAGTAATTGACCGCACAGTCATTGAATTGATTGAAACTGAAATTACTTACGAAGGTTACATCAAAAAAGCAATGGACCAAGTGGACAAAATGCATCGCTTGGAAGCAAAACGAATTCCTAAAAATATGGATTGGGATAAGTTAGATTCCATCGCTACCGAGGCTCGTCAAAAATTCAAAAAAATAAATCCAGAAACACTCGGACAAGCCAGCCGAATTTCAGGTGTAAATCCAGCTGATATTAGTATTCTCATGGTTTATCTTGAAGGAAAATAATTTAGAATTAAAAAGTTACTGATAGAAAAGTTAGAGGAGAGTCCTTGTGTTTTAATCACTTAGGACTAGACTCAACTTTTCATCAGTAACTTTTTTTCTTGTAGAATAAATCAAAAGCTGATAAAATAGGCTTAAATATGGAATGAGGGAAATAGATGACAGAAATAAAAAACATTATTTTTGATTGGGACAATACACTTTTCCCTTTTAAAAAAAAATATTGGGAATTAGCCCACCGACAACTTTTTTCAGAACAATTAGGCCCATTTACTGATCAGGGACTCAATCATTTTATGGAGAAATATCACGAATTTGATGAATTGCTCTGGCCCCAAGTTCATCAAAGACAGATGACCATTGAAGAGTTAAGAGAAGAAAGATTACGCTTGACTCTCGAATATTTTGACTTGGAAATTGATGAAATTTATCTTAGGGCTTTCTTCAAAAATTTTTTGAACAGATTATTTGAGTTGATAGAACCTGATGAGCAACTCATTCAAAATTTGAAAAATCTTTCAAAAAAATATCAACTTGCACTATTAAGTAATGGTGGACGTGTTGAACAAAGAGAGAAATTACGGCGTTCAAATGTTGAAGAATTATTTCCAGTTTATATTTCAGGAGAAACAGGCTATTTAAAACCAGACGCGCGTGCTTTTACAAATTTACTGAACAAGGAAAATTTCAAAGCCAGTGAAACCTTAATGGTTGGAGATTTACTAGAACATGATATAAAGCCAGCTAAAGATTTAGGACTTCAAACAGCCTATATTGGGTCAGAAAAAGGAACCATTGCTGACTATGAGTTTGAAACAATTCAAGAATTATTTAATTCATTATAAGATAAAAAAACGATTAATAATCGTTTTTTAATTTTTATCAATTTTTAAAGCATTAGTAGTCAAATAGATTTGCCCGACTGGCGCATGGGTTAATCTATAGATTCCATTCTTACTGAAAGTGATACATTTCTTTTCAAAAACTCCATTTGATTTCTCAATAAAAAATGTAAAATTTCCTACAAGATTTCCAGTAATGACAAGCGCTAAGTCCTTTGAGTCATTTAAAATCTTTAACCAGCTATTGGAATTTAAAATATATTGTATCCCGGCTTCATCATTAAAAGTTAGAATATGGGAAAATTGAAGCTTAGCATTGATCGATTCACTTTTTTCAACCATTTCTTCAAAAATTGTGATTTCATCATATTCGATAAGTTGGTCAAGAACTTCACTGACCAGTTGAGCAGTTAATAATCGATCACTTGCAGGAATAATGGAATGCTCAGCATCAAGAGAACCATCAGTGATATAAAGTTCATGCATTAATCCCATTGCATACATCTTTTTACGATGAATAGACCAATTCTTTGTTTTTTTTATGTTATCAGTAAGATGAGTTAAATCAAGTGCAGCCATAGAAGTCTTCCTTTCTATATTATATGGAAATCAATTTGATGAAGAGGGTTCTCTGAGTGTGCGTAGAGAATTATCAGGCATCACTTGATAAGTTTTGAGATGTTGAGTAGTGGTAGTATTGCTGATATTAGAAATCGTAATGAGTTGCGTATCTGCCATTTTATTCTCCTTTCGTATTTTTATTTTATTATAATCATTTTATCATTTAATTATCATTTTGCTAAATGATATGATGTATTTTGAAGATAATAAAATGCTAGTAATAAGGGCTGGCCTAATATTCTAAAATTGTATTATATATATATCTAAATAATAAAATTAATCTTAAAAGTCATCTAAAACAATCAGTCAAAAGTTGATAAAGAATTAGGGCTTGACAAGTTCTAAAATAATTGATAGAATAATAGAGTTGAAAAGCAGAAGCACCCGCTTCTCGCCTTAGAGGTTATAGCCCTGGGCAAACAAATGGAATTATTCAAAAACGAATGTTTTCATGAGCGGGGCGAGATTGTCGTTCCGCTTTTGTTTTTCTTTAAAAAAGAAGTTGAGCTAAATTTTAGCCAACTTTCACATCATATTAGAAGGAGAACGAACATAGCTAAACAAGACAATAGAAAACCTATGATGAACGGTGCAATCCGTGCTCGTGAGGTTCGTCTCATTGGCGCTGAGGGTGAACAATTAGGTGTCACACCAACGTCTGAGGCGCTAATGCAAGCTGAAAATCTTAACATGGACTTGGTTTTAATTTCAAATCAAGAACCACCTGTTGCCAAAATTATGGATTATACAAAATTCATGTTTGAGCAAAAGAAAAAACAAAAAGAAGCAAAGAAAAAACAAGCAGTTGTTTCTGTAAAAGAAGTCCGTTTGTCACCAGTTATTGACCAAAACGACTTTGATACAAAGCTTCGCCAAGCCATCAAGTTCCTTGAAAAAGGCGATAAAGTTAAGGTTTCAATCCGATTTAAAGGTCGGATGATTACTCACCAAGATGTGGGTCGTCAAGTAATGGACAAGTTCGCGGAAGCAACAAAAGAAGTTGCTGTCGTTGAACAAAGAGCCAAAATGGATGGGCGTCAAATGTTCTTGCAACTTGCTCCTATAAAAAAATAGGTCTGTACAAGATAAGCTCGTCTCGAAAGGGTAGCCTTTCAAGTCTTTATTCTTTAGACTAGTGCTTTAAGAATAAAGAAAGCAGAATTCATCTTCTGCTAACTGATATAAATTAAGGAGAATTACAATGCCAAAACAAAAAACTCACCGCGCATCTGCTAAACGTTTCAAACGTACAGGTAACGGCGGACTTAAACGCTTCCGCGCTTACACTTCTCACCGTTTCCACGGTAAATCTGTAAAACAACGTCGTCAACTTCGTAAAGCTTCTATGGTTTCTAAAGGTGACTTCAAACGTATCCGTCGCATGGTTGCGACTATGAAATAAGCAAAGCTTATTTCAAGGAGCAATCGCCATACATCGAAGCACAGCTTCGATAGGCGGACAATGCGTTAAGCGAACACGGTTCGCTGCATTGGAGCAATCCCTATAGGAGCGTAAGCGACTAAGGGAGACTATGGAATAACTCATCTGATTTTAGAGAGTTCTCTAAACAGTTGATTATAAAATTCTTGTTCCAACTCAAATAAAAAAATAAACTTGTCTTCAAAGACAAAAATGAAATCTACTAAGAATTAAAGGAGAACACACATGGCACGTGTTAAAGGTAGCGTTGCAACTCGCAAACGCCGTAAACGTATTTTAAAGCTCGCTAAAGGTTACTACGGAGCTAAACATAGACTCTTCAAGACTGCTAAAGAGCAAGTCATGAATTCATACTACTATGCATTCCGCGATCGTCGTCAAAAGAAACGCGACTTCCGTAAATTATGGATTGCACGTATCAATGCAGCTGCTCGTATGAATGGTCTTTCATACAGCAAATTGATGCACGGTTTGAAATTAGCTGACATCGAAGTGAACCGTAAAATGCTTGCTGACATCGCAATCGCTGATGCTGCTGCATTTACTGCACTTGCTGAAGAAGCAAAAAAAGCTTTGGCTAAATAATTAACTTAAAAACTCTGCTAGTTTTCTAGCAGAGTTTTTTTATTTTATATCAAATTCTATCTGAGAAGATAGTTTTTTTATTTGGAATATGCTAAATTATTGCAAAATTCAATAAAAAGGATTATAATACCGTAAATCATCTTTTTGAAACAAAAGTAACGTGATAGCAATAAATTACGTAGTGTACGAAAAAAGATACAATTTGGAGGTTACTGTGGAAAATAATAATATTTTAGTGGCTAAACAAGTAAGCGTTGCTTTTCGGATTGCTGGAAAATTGCAAAAAGCAATTTATGATATTGATTTAACGGTTAAACACGGCGAGGTTTTGGCAATTGTTGGGGAATCAGGCTCTGGAAAGTCTACTTTTGCAACAGCAGTAATGGGTTTACATAATCCTAACCAAACTCAAATCAAAGGTTCCATTTTATTAGATGGTGAAGAAGTGGTTGGCAAAACTGGAGATTCGATGTCAAAACTTCGAGGAACTAAGGTAGGGATGATTTTTCAAAATCCTTTAACTGCTTTGAATCCGTTGATGAAAATTGGTCAACAAGTCATGGAAATGCTAGCAGTACATGAAGTTTATCCAGAAAGCCAATATGAAAGTAGAACTTTCCAGCTCTTAGAACAGGTTGGGATTCCAAATTCTAAGCGTGTTGCCAATCAATTCCCACATCAGCTATCAGGAGGAATGCGACAGCGGGTGATGATTGCGATAGCAATAGCCAATGACCCAGATTTGATTATTGCTGATGAACCAACAACAGCTTTAGATGTTACGATTCAAGCTCAAATTTTAGATTTGATATTAGATGTACAAAAGAAGAAAAATGCAGGAGTTATTTTGATTACTCATGATTTGGGAGTAGTGGCAGAAGTCGCTGATACGGTGGCCGTCATGTATGCGGGACAATTAGTCGAAAAAGCATCTGTCGAAGAACTCTTCAACAATCCTAAACACCCTTACACAAGGTCACTTTTACGCTCAAACCCTTCGGCCGAGACTGTTTCAGATGACTTGTACGTGATACCGGGAAATGTTCCTTCGTTATCTGAAATCGAATATGATAAAGATTTATTTCTTGCACGCGTACCTTGGATGAAAGAAGAGGCTAAAAAGATAATTTCAAATGAGATGACTGAAATTTCTCCAAATCATTTGGTTCGAGGAAGTGCTTGGGAAAACTTTGATTTCCCAAATCAAACCGTTAAAGGAGGTGAGAGGTGAGCGAAATTCTTAGTCTAAAAGACTTAAAAGTTTATTACCCGATTCGTTCAGGTTTCTTTAATCGGGTAACAGATAATGTAACGGCAGTTGATGGAGTAGATTTGACCATTCATGAGGGAGAGACAGTTGGACTGGTTGGTGAGTCTGGTTCAGGAAAGACAACGATTGGAAAAACAATCGTCGGACTAGAGCAAATGACCTCAGGGAAATTGATTTACAAGGGGCAAGATGTCAGCAAGAAGAAAATAAGAAATCAGCTCAAGTATAACAAAGATGTACAAATGATTTTTCAGGATGCCTTTTCCAGCCTTAATCCTCGTAAAAATATTTATGATATTATTGCTGAACCGATTAGAAATTTTGAAAAATTGGATCCAAATTCAGAAAATAAAAGGATACTTGAACTATTGGATATTGTGGGCTTACCCAAACAAACTTTAAGTCAATATCCCTTTCAATTTTCAGGAGGGCAACAACAACGGATTGGAATAGCTCGGGCAGTTGCGACCAATCCTAAATTAATTGTGGCCGATGAGCCTGTCTCTGCTCTTGATTTGTCTGTTCAGGCTCAGGTTCTAAACTTTATGAAACTCATTCAGAAAGATTTGGGAATCGCTTTTTTGTTCATTTCTCATGATTTGGGAGTTGTGCGACATATGACGGATAATATTGCGGTCATGCACAATGGACGAATTGTAGAAAAAGGAACGCGAAAGGATATTTTTGAACATGCCGAGCATATTTACACAAAACGTTTATTATCTGCTATTCCTTCTATCGATGTCTCAAGAAGAAGGGAAAATAGGTCGAAACGATTAGAAGTGGAACAAGAATTTGAAACTAAAAAATCAATTTTTTATGATAAGGAGGGACGCGCTCTGCCCTTACAAGAATTAAGTAAAACACACTGGGCAGCTTTACCAAAAGGAGGGGAAAATGTGGAAAGTAATTATTAGACGTGTTTTATTGATGATTCCGCAACTATTTATCCTGAGTATTCTTGTTTTCTTCTTTGCTAAATTGATGCCAGGTGACCCTTTTTCTGGTTTAATTGGGCCACATACAGATCCACACGAAATTGAAGCTTTAAGGCGTGCAGCTGGCCTGTACGACCCTTGGTGGGAACAATATCTCAGATGGTTGGGACATGCGATTCATGGAAATTTGGGGATGTCTTATAATCTCAAAGAGCCTGTCACTACTGTCATTGGTCAACGAGCAGTTAATACTTTTTGGATGTCGCTTCTTTCTGTGATTTTGACCTATTTATTTGCTGTGCCAATGTCTATCGTTGCAGCCCGTCATGAGGGAAAATGGCAAGACCGTTTATGGTTGACATATAACTCGATTACTTTTGGTATTCCACCTTATGTTTTCTATTTGGTCATGATTTTTATCTTTGGTTATAGTTTAGGCTGGTTTCCAACGGGTGGAACAGTGAGTCCAAATGCTGTTGGTTTTGTCGCCGTCTTTTTTAGTCGAATCTATCACATGATTCTTCCAGCTTTTAGCTTGGCAGTTTTTGGAACAGTCGCGATATTCACTTATTTCCGTTCAGGGATTTTGGATGAAGAAACGCAGGATTATGTGCGAACGGCGCGAGCTAAAGGAGTGAAGGAAAGAGTGATTTTCACTCGACATATCTTGAGAAACGCTTCACTACCGATTGCGGCAAACTTTGGTTTTGTAATTACGGGACTTTTAGGAGGGGCAATATTTGCAGAAACGATTTTCGGCTATCCTGGTTTGGGTCAACTTTTTATTACCTCAATCACTGGTCGAGATTATTCAATGATTACGGCTCTGATTTTGTTAAATGGTTTTCTAGGCTTATTAGGGGCCCTCTTGTCAGATATTATCATGGCAATTGTTGACCCTCGAATTCGGATTCAGTAAGGAGTGAAAATGTCAGAAAAAAAACAAAAAAATTCTCTATCATTGATTCACTCAATCAAAGAAGAACTCAAACATGATAAATTGGCATTGATTTCAACAATTTTCCTTTTAGTTGTCTTTTTGACAGTTTATATCTACTCGATGTTTCTCAAGCAAGCAAATTATGTTGATGTCAATATCATGGACCAGTATCTGGCGCCTTTGACCAATGGTCATTTGCTGGGAACGGATAATGGTGGACGCGATATCATCATGATGCTAATGATTAGTGCGCGGAATTCCTTTAATATCGCCTTTGCAGTGACTTTGATTACCTTAGTTGTCGGGAATGTTTTAGGGGTGATCACGGGGTATTATGGGGGAAGGTTTGATTTAATCTTCATGCGTTTCACCGATTTTTGGATGATTTTACCTAACTTGATGATTATTATCGTTTTTGTAACTATTATTCCGCGATTTAATGCTTGGTCCTTGATTTGGATTATTAGTATCTTTAGTTGGATAGGAACAACACGTCTGATTCGGGCAAAAACATTGACAGAGGTTAATCGAGACTATGTTCGGGCTTCTAAGACTTCGGGAACTTCAAATTTAAAAATTATGTTCCGAGAAATCTGGCCTAACTTATCGACTTTGGTTATCGCTGAGTCTACTTTAGTCTTTGCCGGAAATATTGGGCTAGAAACAGGACTTTCTTTCTTGGGATTCGGACTTCCTGCAGGGACTCCTTCTTTGGGGACGATGATTAGTGAGGCAACGAACCCAGAAACGATGACTGACAAACCTTGGACTTGGGTTCCAGCAACGGTAGTCATCTTGATTGTGGTCCTTGCAATTATTTTCATCGGTAATGCACTAAGACGCGTTGCTGACCAAAGACAAGCAGTAAGATAAAATAAAAATATCAGAATATAAAAAATAGTTTGACAAAAATAAATTTAGTGATATAATCTAAACATTCTAGTTAAACTAGAAATAAAACTTAATTTTTCGGGAGAAAATTAACATGAAAAAATTGAATATAACTTTATTGGCAACGACTGCAGTTTTAGCAACTGCACTCTTGAGTGCTTGTGGCTCCAACCAAAGCTCAAGTACAAGCACTACAAAATTAAAAGCCGGAAGTTTTGATGTGGCTTACAAAAATCCAGATAAGGCTATCAAAGGTGGAAACTTAAAAATCGCTTATCAAAGTGACTCCCCAATGAAAGCTGAATGGCTAGCTGGACTTTCAGATGATGCGACTTTTGGTACCATGTCTAGTCCTGCAGGTGGACAAGATGGAATCTTCTTTACGAACAGCTCATTTAAATTTATCAATGGTGGTCCTGCGAATGTCAGTCTTGATAATAGCGCAAAGACGGCAACAATTACCTTGCGTAAAGATTTGAAATGGTCTGATGGCTCGCAAGTTACGGCTAAAGACTATGAATTTACTTATGAAGTTACTGCCAACCCTGCCTACGGCTCTGACCGTTGGACTGATTCTTTAGCCAATATCGTTGGTTTGAGTGATTATCATGCAGGTAAAGCAAAAACAATCTCAGGCATCACTTTCCCAGATGGTGAAAATGGTAAAGTTATCAAGATTCAATTTAAAGCAATGACACCAGGAATGACTCAAACAGGAAATGGCTATTTCCTTGAAACAGTGACTCCTTATCAATACTTGAAAGACGTGGCGCCTAAAGACTTGGCTTCAAGTCCAAAAACGACAACCAAACCATTAGTCACAGGTCCTTTCAAACCAGCAAATGTTGTCGTTGGCGAATCAATCAAATATGTACCAAATCCATATTATTGGGGTGAAAAACCAAAATTAAACTCTATCACCTATGAGACAGTTTCAACAAATAAATCAGTTGCTGCTCTCTCATCTGGTAAATATGACTTTATCAATCAGATGACTCCTAGTCAGTACAAACAGGTTAAGAATCTTAAAGGGTATAAGGTGTTGGGACAACAGCAACTTTATATCTCATTGATGTACTACAATTTGGGACATTATGACACGAATAAATCAATCAATGTTCAAGACCGTAAAACACCATTACAAGACCAAAATGTCCGTCAAGCGATTGGCTATGCTCGTAATGTCGCAGAGGTTGATGCGAAGTTTTCAAATGGATTGAGAACACCAGCAAATGGACTTATCCCACCCATCTTTAAACAGTTTACAAGTTCATCAGTCAAAGGTTATGAAAAACAAAATCTTGACAAGGCCAATAAACTTTTGGATGCAGATGGTTGGAAACTCAATAAGTCTACAGGCTACCGTGAAAAAGATGGGAAAGAATTATCGCTTGTCTATGCCGCTTGTCAAGGAGATTCCAATCAAGAAACCATCGCTCAAAACTATATCCAACAATGGAAGAAGATTGGTGCGAAAGTCAGCCTTTATAAAGGAAAATTGATGGAATTCAACTCTTGGGTTGACCACATGACGACTCCTCCAGGAGCAAATGACTGGGATATTACCGACGGGGCTTGGTCGCTTTCAGGAGAACCTTCTCAACAAGATTTGTTCTCAGCAGCAGCCCCTTACAATATGGGTCACTTTAACGACCCACAAATCACTAAAGATTTGAATGATATTGACTCTACCAAGTCGGAAAATGTAACTTATCGTAAAGCAGCCTTTATTAAATATCAAAAAGATATGAATACTAAAGCTTATGTCATTCCAACTGATTATATGTTGAACTATACTCCTGTCAACAAACGTGTGGTTGGAATGACACTTGACTATGGGGATATGAAGCTTTGGTCAGAAATTGGAGTCTCTTCTAATAAGATGGCTACCAAATAATTTTAATTAACTATGTTTACAAGTTTTTTTGTAAAAATACCCTCACTTTAGTTCGCAATCTAAAGTCAAAGAAATTCAAGTCTATGATTTGAATTTCTTTTGTTTTATAAAAAGAAAAAATCACTGACAGAATTTTGTCAGTGATTTTATTTGTTGAAGGTGTAAATTTTTTATTGGCGGACAACGAGTACGTCACAAGGCGCATTCTTGATAATGTAGTCCGCCACGGAGCCGATAAAGATACGCTCAATGTAAGAAAGACCAGTAGCTCCAAGAACGATTAGACTAATTTCTTCTTCTTTAGGAAGAGTTTGTCCGAGCATTACTTTTGGAGAACCAAACTCAACACGAGTTTTAACCTTTTTGACACCAGCTTTTTTTGCTTCATCAGCAAAGTCATTAATGAGATTTTCAGCACCTTTGTGTGTATCATCAGCAACAACTGAATCATAAGCTGAGATAGATTGGAAGGCACGAAGGTCAATGACGTTAGCGATAACGAGTTCAGCATCGTTACGAAGTGCTGTTGCGACTGCTTTGTCAAAGGCTTTAGTAGCTTCTACCGAACCATCAATACCAACAAGGATTTTCTTATAGTTATCTAACATAGGCGACTCCTTCATAAGTTTTTATCTATATTTTAATTTTACTCTTATTTTGTCAATTTGTAAAAAGAAAACTGTTAAAAAAAGGTTTATGGTATAATTGATAAAGTGAATTTCTTCAAAACAATGTTCAAAAATTACTGACAAAGATTCAAAATTATTTCTAAATGGACTTAAGTCAATCTGGAGTTTCTGTCAGTAAAATTTGTGAGTGGTTATTGAAGAAAACTGTAAGAAATAGGTGAAAAATATGACTCGATATGCTGTGGTGGATCTGGAAGCGACCGATGCTCATAGTAGTGAAAATAAAATTATACAGATTGGGATTGCGCTTGTTGAAGGTGGAAAAATTGTTGAAACTTATTCCACAGAAGTAAATCCGCATGAACCTTTGCTTCCAAGGATTAGTGAGTTAACTGGTTTGTCAGATAAGCAATTAAAAAGTGCCCCCGATTTTTCAGAAGTTGCCTCAGAGGTGAGAAAACTGCTGACGGATAGTGTTTTTGTTGCTCATAATGCTCGGTTTGATTATGGACTTTTAGAAAAAAGTTTTCTTAATGCTGGTTTAGAATTTAATGAAATGTTACGCGTTGACACGGTTGATTTGGCGCGTGTTTTCTATCCAACTTTTGAAAAATATGGGTTAGAAGCGCTAAGCGAAAAATTAGACTTAGCTCATGACCATCCGCATGCTGCGGTTTCTGATGCTTATGCAACGGCAGAATTATTAATAAGAATAGAAGAAAAAATCCAAAAACTGCCAAGAAGTGTTTTAGAAGAATTGCTCAGACATTCAGATAATTTACTTTTTGAAAGTAAAAGCTTCTTACAAGAACAGTTAGATAAAACAAAAATTCGACCAGCTGCTTTTAAAGTGGTTCATAATATTGCGACTCGTAAGTTTAAATCTTCTGTCAGTAAAAAAAGTCCACTGACAGACTTGTCAGCAAATTTTTCAGAAAACATCAGTAGATTGGGCTTATCTTCTCGCTCAAAGCAAGAAAAATTAGCTCATTTAATGGAAACAGAGCTTACACATTTACAAGCAAGTTTTATTGAGGCTCCGACAGGACTTGGGAAAACTTATGGTTACTTACTACCCTTAGTAGCAGCAGGTCAACGAATTGTTGTTTCAACAGCAACAAAAGTTCTCCAAAAGCAATTGGTGAATGATGTTGCTCCAAAACTTGCAGAAACATTTGGTCTTAAAATGGCCAAAATTGTAGGAACCAAAAACTACATTTCCTTGAGAAAATTTTCTGAACTCTTATTAAATAATACAGATGGCAAAAATTTTGAAATTTTCAAGATGAAGATTTTAATTTGGCTGACAGAAACAAAAACGGGCGAATTGGATGAAGTTTCAAAAGTCATGACAAATGATGATTATTTTGATGGCATTCGCCACGACGGTTATGTCAACACTAAACATTTTCATTATGAACAAGATTTTTGGTTGAGAGCTCAAAAAGAAGCAGAACAAGCTGAAATTAAAGTAGTGAATCATGCTTATCTGATTGAACGTTTAGCAGATTATCCAGAAACTTTTTTGGAAAATCGGGTGCTTGTCGTCGATGAGGCTCAACAACTATTTCCAATCATGGAAAATGCTGGTCAGAAAAGTATAAAAATTACGGATGAACTCTTAAAAATTGACTCTGAATCAAGTGAAAATCCGCAACTGACTAAACGTCTTCAAGAAAGTCTTGTTTTTCAGCTCAATAAAAAAGAACTTGACTTAAGTAAAATAAAAATAGACGCTGATGAACTCGGGCTGACAGAACTATCAGCACTTTTGGAAGCTGATAATCAGATAGTTTGGCGTGAAAATGGCATACTTTATAGTAGCGACCAAGATTTTTATAATTTTGAGCGTCTGATTCCCAAAGAAACTAAATTGTTCATGTTGGGAGCGACACTTTCTCTATCTAAAGATAAACCCTCTTTTCCAGAATTACTTGGTTTTAAAGATTATCGATTTTTCAAAATTGAAGCTAGTCAAGCCACCAATCAAGAATTATTGACAGTGGCAGATGCTCCTAATATCAAAAATGTAAGTTTGATTGATTACGCAGACTATACAGCTGATACCATTGCAGAACTTGCCAAGTTGAATCTCCCAATTGTTGTTTTATTTACTTCAAAAATGTCATTAACTTTTGTTGCTGAAAAATTATCCGCTGAAGGATTTGATATTTTAGCACAAGATATTAATGGAAGTCCAGCTCAAATCAAGAAAAAATTTGATAAGGGTGAAGGAAAAATTTTATTAGGACTCGGCTCTTTTTGGGAGGGTGTTGATTTTGATAAGCAAAACCAAGTGATTCTGGTTATACCAAGATTGCCCTTTGCGACACCTGATGATATTTTAACTAAAAAATATGCTAAAAAATTTGAAAATCCTTTTTATGACTTCAACGTTCCCATGGCGACGTTAAAAATGCGTCAAGCAATTGGTCGAGTGAATCGGCGAAAAAATCAGTACTCAAGTATTGTTGTATTAGATAAACGTCTTGGTGGGAAATCCTATGCCAAAAGAATGCGGAAAAATCTCTCAGAAGCTTTACCTGTAAAAATGCTGAATTTACTTGACACAATCAGCGAAATCAAGAATTTTTTGATATAATAAAACATGTTTAAGCAAAAACTTAAAATGGGAGATTGGACAAATTATTTTTGACCAATCATAAGAGGTTTTTACTAATAAATAGCTTGAAATATCTTTGAAAAAGATTTGCTCAAATTTTGAAAGAAGAAAAAAATGAAAAAGCGGAAAATGACTCGACATTCGCAAATTATAATCGGAATTTTAGTGATAATTTTAGCCATTTATTTGTCTATCGGCCTTTTCTTTTGGAAAAGTCTGAATCCCTATCATTCTGTGCGAGCGCAAGCGATAAATATTGCTAAAGACAAAACAGATTTAGTCAAAGCGACGGGATTTGATATTGCGTCTACAGATACTGTGACTTATTCAATTGTCGGGCTCAATAAAGCGAACCAAGAAGTTGGAATTTTAATTCCAAAAAAATCTGGTAAAATCAAAGAGGTACAATTATCTGAGGGGGTTTCACCTGCAAGCCTAACGACTAAAGATACCAAATCAGTTGTTTTAGCGCTTTACAAAGGGAAACCAGCCTGGGAAGTAAATAATAGCAATGGATTTAAAGTTTATGACTTTGAGTCAGGAAAAGAGTTGATATGAAAAAATGTTCTGATTTTGTATTAAAAATGGATGAGTCTGTGACCCTTGCGGCGGCCAATCGTGCCAAAGCATTAAAAGCACAAGGACGAGATATTATCGACTTGACCCTTGGTCAACCAGACTTTCCAACTCCTAAAAAAATTGGTCAAGCGGCCATCGAAGCGATAAATAATGGACAAGCTAGTTTTTATACACAAGCTGGTGGACTTCCAGAACTTAAAAAAGCCGTTCAACATTATTGGACACGTTTTTATGCTTATGAAATTCAAACAAACGAAATATTAATTACGGCTGGGGCAAAGTTTGCCCTCTACGCTTACTTTATGGCAACTGTTGACCCTTTAGATGAGGTAATCATACCAGCACCTTATTGGGTTTCTTATGTTGACCAAGTAAAAATGGCTGGTGGGAATCCAGTAATTGTAGAAGCCAAGCAAGAAAATAACTTTAAAGTTACGGTTGAGCAATTAGAAAAAGCAAGAACAAGCAAAACTAAGATTTTATTACTAAATTCGCCTTCAAATCCAACAGGAATGATTTATTCTAAAGAAGAATTAACAGCCATTGGAGAATGGGCAGTTGCTCATGATTTATTGATTTTGGCCGATGATATCTATCATCGTTTGGTTTATAATGGAGCAGAATTTACAGCAATTTCAAGCCTGTCTGATGAAATCAGAAACAGAACGACAGTGATTAATGGTGTTTCTAAAACATTTGCAATGACTGGTTGGCGAATTGGTTTAGCCGTAGGTGATCCTGAAATTATTGCTGCAATGACTAAAATTGCCAGTCAAACCACTTCAAATCCGACCGCTGTTGCTCAATATGCTGCCATAGAGGCATTTGAAGAAAATGATAAAAGTTTTGAGAAAATGCATGCTGCATTTGAAGAACGCTTAAATAAAATTTATCTTCAACTTTCAGAAGTTCCTGGTTTTGAACTTGTGAAACCAAATGGTGCTTTCTATTTGTTCCCGAAAGTGACCAAGGCTATGGCGATGAAAGGCTATACGGATGTGACTGATTTTACGACAGCCATTCTTGAAGAAGCTGGGGTAGCTCTAGTTACAGGAGCAGGTTTTGGTTCTCCAGAAAATGTTCGTTTGAGTTATGCAACAAGTCTTGAAACTCTGGAAGCAGCAGTAACAAGATTAAAGGATTGGATGAATGATTGATAAAAAAGAAGCAAAATCAGCTTATAAACTTTCAAAAAAAGTTGGAGCAGTTGTTGCTTATAAGAATTTCGAAACGAATGAACGCTATATCGACATAGCACCAGACTTAGCAGGTGTAAAAAATCGTTTTGAATTTGCTAAAAAGACTGGGATTGGTTTGCCTTATGCCATTGAAAAAGCAGCAAAAACGGCTGATTTTGAATTGGAAGTTCTTGAAGAGCTAGAAAAAGATGAACTTCAAACGACGAAAGAATTCAAAGAAGATTTAAAAACCTTAAAAGAAATCTGGCTTGAAAAGTCATAAAATTATGATTTAAAAATTATAAAATAGAAATATAGATAGAAGGATTTATTTATGAAAGACTTAATTTCAATCATTGATGTAAAAGACCACGTTGGTGAAACAGTAAAAATCGGCGCTTGGGTCGCTGACAAATCAGGCAAAGGGAAACTTCAATTTCTTCAACTTCGCGATGGGACAGCATTTTTCCAAGCTGTTGTTTTCAAACCAAATATGATTGAAAAATTTGGTGAAGAAGAAGGAACAGCTAAATTTGATGAAATCAAACATTTATCACAAGAAACTTCAGTTTATGTGACTGGTGTGGTCAAAGAAGATTCACGTTCAAAATTTGGTTATGAACTTGATGTGACAGAGTTGGAAGTGATTGGTCACTCACACGATTATCCAATTACACCAAAAGAACATGGCGTTGAATTCCTCCTTGATAACCGTCATTTATGGTTGCGCTCAAAACGTCAAATGGCAATGATGCAAGTGCGTAATGCAATTATCTATGCAAGCTATGATTTCTTTGCGAAAAACGGCTTTATTAAGTTTGATAGCCCAATTCTTTCAGGAAATGCTGCAGAAAATACAACAGAACTTTTTGAAACAGATTATTTTGGCAACTCTGCTTTCTTGTCACAATCAGGACAACTTTATCTTGAAGCTGGTGCAATGGCTCTTGGACGTGTCTTTGACTTTGGTCCCGTTTTCCGTGCTGAAAAATCAAAAACTCGTCGTCATTTGACAGAATTTTGGATGATGGATGCAGAATATCCATTTGTTACTCATGATGAATCTTTGGATATTCAAGAAGCTTATGTGAAAGCTTTGATTCAAGGCGTTTTGGATAATGCGGCTTATGCGCTTGAAACACTTGAACGTGATACAAGCATGTTGCAAAAGTATATTGATACGCCTTTCAAACGTGTGTCTTATGATGATGCGATTGATTTGTTGCAAGCCCATGAAAATGATGAAGATACAGACTATGAACACGTAGAACACGGGGATGACTTTGGCTCACCACATGAAACATGGATTTCAAATTACTATGGTGTTCCAACCTTTATCGTCAACTATCCTGCAAGTTTCAAAGCTTTCTACATGAAACCAGTTCCTGGTAATCCAGAACGTGTCTTGTGTGCTGATTTGTTGGCACCAGAAGGTTATGGCGAAATTATTGGTGGCTCAGAACGTGAAACAGATTATGACTTGTTACTTAAGAAAATTGCTGATTTCGGTTTAGATCCTAAAGATTATGATTGGTATTTAGAACTTCGTAAATTTGGTTCAGTTCCGCATGCTGGTTTCGGACTTGGTCTGGAACGGATGGTTACTTTTGTGGCTGGAACAGAACACATTCGTGAAGCTATTCCATTCCCACGTATGATTAATCGTATCCAACCTTAAAAATAAAAGCCTCTAAATTAGAGGCTTTTTTATTATTTATTATTCAGCAACTGAGGATGAGCTTGCAGCATCAATGTCATTTTGTGTGATTAAGAGATTAAAGATCTCTGAATTATCTGGATTCAAGTAGATGTAACGTTCTTTGAAATTTGGATACATGGAAGTGAATTTATTAAATTCAGTGGCTGTTCCTGAAGCCAATTGCTTAATCATTGTTTCTTTAGAAATAGTAGGGGTTACTTTATTTTTATAAATATAGGTATAAACAATTGTTTCAGGAGCTTCTGCAGTAACTTTGATATCTGAGTAGGTATCTTTGAAAGAAGCTTTCGTTGTTTCCATATTTTTTCGTGTAGCTTCTACAGTCATTTGAAAGCTAGAGCTAATATTTTCTTGAGTATTTTCAACTTTTTTTGAAGAAGATGTTGAACTTGAAGAGGAGATGGCCGTTGATGAAACAGATGAACTGGCTTTGGCTTTACTATCTGATTTTTTAGAGCAAGCTCCTAACGAGAGAAGAGCAAGTGCAAGAGTTGTAGTAATTAAAATTTTTTTCATAATACTAGAAGTATAACATGTTTAGTTTCATTTAAGCAAGTCGAAAATTTAATTTTGGTTTCAAAAAATACATTTTTATTTTATAATTTACGATATCTTTTACTTTTAAGTCAGTAAATCGGATGCAAATGAAAATTTTTTCATTAAATTTTGATAATGATAGCCTTTGCAAGACTGTGATATAATTAGACTTATGAAAAGTAAAGAAGAGCAGCGAATGAGTTGGTCAGAAGATGAATATGAAGCGATGGTTGACTTAGCAACAAGACAATTGGCTGAACGGATGGCCAAGCGGGCATTGATTACTCATGAACTGTATGATTACAATTATCTTGATTCGCAGTTTGTGGCGGATTTTATTGCTGAATTTGTCATCAGCGGCTATGCTTCCTATTTGATTAAACCTGAAAATCTTGATGAAGAGGCCATTTTGCTTTTATTTGTGAATATGGCTTATGAAAATATGCGAGGATTGCCAGATGAAGTGGGACAATACCATCGGCTTTTTCGCCAACTTTGTGACCTTTATTATGAACAAGGTTGCTTGCGAAATGCTTTAGTCGATGAAGTAGACTATCAAGAAATGGTTCTAGCAATTTTAGCGGATATTTTTATGGAAGTAAAATTGCGAAAAAAGCTTTGAAATAGGGTTTGTAAAATTTAAGGGGGAGAAAATGGACTTAGATGCTTATCAAAAAGCAATTGTCAAATTTGATTTAAATAAAAATATTGAGTTTCGGGATAAAATTGATTTTGCTTTTTTGGACAAAATTTTAGGGCTGTCTGGCGAGGCAGGAGAAGTTGCTGACAAAGTAAAAAAAGTGATTCGGGACCAAGAGGGAAAGCTGTCAGTAAATGATAAAAAGGCAATTTCTTACGAGCTAGGCGACTTATTGTGGTATCTGGCGACAAGTGCACGTTATTTAGGAATATCCTTAGAACAAGTTGCAAGCGAAAACATTGAAAAATTAGAAAGTCGTTTAAATCGTGGAAAAATTTCAGGATCAGGTGATGAAAGATGAAAATATTAATTGTAGCAGGTTTGCCTGATTTTATTCCCGACGAAACTTTTGATAAATATATTGGTGTGGATCGTGGCTCGCTTTTTTTAGTGGAAAAAGGGATTCAGCTAACGCTTGCGATTGGTGATTTTGATTCTGTCAGTAAAACTGAACTTGATAAAATTTCTGTCAGTACTGACAAGTTGATTAAATTACCTGCTGAAAAAGATTTGACAGATTTAGAAGCAGCTTTAGATTTTATATTAAAAGATTTTCCAGATGCTGAGCTGACAATAGCTGGTGCTTTAGGTGGACGTTTGGATCACTTACTGACCAATGCCTACCTAGCAACACGCCCAAAATATCAGAGCCTTGCTCCCAAAATGCATTTAGTTGACCAACAGAATTTGGTGACCTATTTACTACCAGGTCAGCATTTACTCAAAAGAATACCAGCTTACAAATATATTGGTTTTGTACAGGTCGATACAAGCGATAGTCTGGCTATTGTGGGAGCCAAGTATCCTTTAAAAGCCGAAGATAATTTTAGTTTAATCTATGCAAGTAATGAGTTTATAAGTGAGCAGATGCAAGTTTCATTTGATAGTGGCGTGGTCATTGTGATTTATTCAGGAGATTTGCGGAAAAAATAAGAATCACCAGATTTAAGGAGAGAAAAAAGTATGATTATTGGAGTCATTGGGGCAACATCAAATATCGCAAGCAAAGCTTATTTACCTGTTTATGCAAAAATGCAGGAAGAACACCGTTTTATTTTATATTCTCGTCAGTGGGATAAAGCCGAAAAAGTTCGTAAGCAGTATAAATTTGAATACGCAACAGAAGATTTATCAGCGCTTGAAACGGTTGATTTAGTTATTATCCATGCTGCAACAAGCCAACATTTTGAATTGGCCAAAAGATATCTGACAGCAGGGGTTCCGGTATTAATGGATAAACCGATTTCCGAAAATTTTTCTGAGGTAAAAGAATTACAAAAGTTAGCAAGGCAAAAAAATGTTTTATTTGTTGTTGCCTTTAATCGTAGATTTGCACCACAAACTGCTAAATTAAAAGACTTACCAGAAAAAAATATGGTGAAAGTAAGCAAAAATTTAGCGAATTCTGCGAGTGACAAAATCACTTTTTCGATGTATGATATTTTTATTCATCCGCTTGACACCTTGATTTATTTGCTAGATGATGAAATTTTAGAAGTGAATTATTCACTTAAAAAGAATAAAAAGGGGCTCTTAACACGAGCGATTGTTATGTTAGAAACCGCGACGACTAGCGGGATTGCAACGATGAATTTAGAAGCAGGAGCTTTTACAGAAGAATTTATAGTGGAAAGTCCCAATGCAACTCTCCGTTTATCAGAGCTGACAGAACTTGAAAAAATGACAGGAATTGACCGCCAAAAATTCGGAATTAGTGGTTGGCAAAGTACCACTTATAATCGAGGATTTGATGAAATAATTTCAGCAATGACTCAGGCAGTTGAAAAATTTGATGGTCAAAATCGAGAAGAGTTACTGACAGAACTTAAACAAAAAAATATTTTAAAATCGCATGAAATCATTGCCCAAATGTTGAGCTGAGAAAATACTGACAGAATTTCAAAAATTTCTGTCAGTATTTTTTTTGATTGCCCCTTGCATTATTGTCAATAAAAAAGTATAATTATAAAAAAATTAAGAAAAGGAGTCCGCATGAAAACACAACAATCAACAGTCTTTTATTTTTGGCGCAGATAGTTTGTGTTTATGCAATTGGCGTAGATACAACTTTTGAGTATACTCAAGTTTCTGCGCCGGGATTCAAAGAAGACCGGATAGTAAAAACTATCTGGTCTTTCTTTTTTAATTTTTTTAACCTTTCTTTCAACTCTAAAGTAAAATTAATCGTAAAGACCGACTCCAAGCAGGGTTTTGCTAGGCGACTGGAAGGTAACTTATAAAAGAAAGCTTTGCTTTCACACATTAGAAAAGAGGAATTTTATGGAAAATTCTACAGGCTTGAAGTCTTCTTTAAAGACTCGCCACATTGTTATGCTCTCACTTGGGGGAGCGATTGGATCAGGACTATTTTTAGGTTCTGGTAAAGTCATCGCACAAGCAGGGCCAAGTGTGCTGCTCTCCTACGTCTTAGCTGGGCTGACCCTTTATGTCGTCATGTATGGTGTTGGAAAAATGGTCATCCATCAAGATGACCATAAAGCTGGGATGGCTGGAGTTGTTGCTCCTTTTATTGGAGATCATTGGGCGCATTTTGCAGACTGGGTTTACTGGGCAACTTGGATGGCGGTCCTCATCGCAGAAGAAGCGGGAGTTTCAACTTTCCTTGCTATGCTGATTCCTGGCGTCCCACTTTGGGTTTTTGCTCTGGTTGTTGCGGTTCTTGGAACGGCAATTAATCTCTGGTCAGTCAAAGCTTTTGCCGAAACGGAATATTGGTTGGCCTTTATCAAGGTCGCTGTTATCCTACTTTTGATTGCTTTGGGTATTTATTTATTGGTTATCAATGATGCTCATCTTGGTTTTGTTGCCGATAGTGCTCAAAAAGTAACTACGAAAAGTACAGCACCAAGTTTTGCTCCAAATGGTTTTTCAGGATTTTTAACTTCACTATTAGTCGTTATTTTCTCATTTGGTGGTTCTGAATTGGCGGCCATTACAGTTGCTGAAACAGAAAATCCAAAAGTGGCTATTCCGAGAGCTATTCGAGGCGTTTTAATTCGGATTATTAGTTTTTATGTTATTCCAATCTTTTTATTCTTGCATTTATTGCCATGGAGCGAAGTGTCAAATCCAGACGCCGCTAGTCCATTTGCGACAATTTTTGCTCGAGTTGGAATTCCTCACGCAGATAAAATTGTACTTGTAATTATTGTTATTGCTATTTTCTCAGCCGTGAATTCGGCAATTTATGCTACTTCACGTTCACTTTATTCTCGAATTCAAGGTTCTAGCACTTATGTGGGTAAAAAATTAGGTAAATTATCAAAAAATCAAGTGCCAACGAATGCGATTTTAGTTTCTTCATTTGTTCTATTTATCGGAGTTCTTTTATCAGCTGTTTTGGGTGATGGTTTCTGGCAATTTGTCGCCGGTTCAATCTCATTTACCATTTCAATCGTATGGATTCTCTTA
Organism: Lactococcus sp.; assembly: GCF_036648155.1. Classification (NCBI taxonomy): domain Bacteria; kingdom Bacillati; phylum Bacillota; class Bacilli; order Lactobacillales; family Streptococcaceae; genus Lactococcus; species Lactococcus sp. The sequence goes on from NZ_JAVXIY010000004.1 coordinate 147,757, forward strand.
TTAGTTGCTGCTTTAGTTTTGTATTTTAAACATAAAGAAGTCACAAATTGGGTTGTTAAATTGGCAACACTTGTAGTACTTATCGCTTTAAGCCTCGTGTTTATCATGCAAATTATCATAAATCCTTGGACATTGTCCGTCTTTGCCTTGGTTATTTGCCTTTTGTCTTACTTTAGTTACCGCAAGAAAAAAGCATAATAGAAAAAACATTCATTTTATAATGAATGTTTTTATTTTTGCTTGGCTAAAAGATACTCTAAAAATTTTTCTTTAATCAAATTATTTTTGACAAGAGACAATTTTTGCTTGCGAACAAGTTTATGTTTAAACCACCATTCACAAGACATGGCATCATTTTTATTATCAAAATTGACAGAAGCAAGCAACTTAACTGGAAGCCTCGTTTTTGTGTATTTAGCTCCTTTTCCGGAGTTGTGAGTGGCAAGTCTTTTTTCTAAATCAGTGGTGTAGCCACAGTAAAGCGTTTGGTCAGCGCACTGTAAAACATAGGTGAAATGGGTGTTCATAAAATTATCCTAAAATTTCTAAAATGCTAAATGTCTATAAATTGATTATAGCATTTCATGTAGCCAAAGTTAAGAGCTAGCTTTCTATTCGTGGTATAATAATAGTATGATTACTTCACTTACGATTCTTTCAAGTCTAGCAATTATTGTGACCGCAATCATTGCTTTTGCGGAATATCAGGCTGGAAAAAGACGTCATTCAACCACTCTTTCTATTGAAATGCTTCATAAGCAAAAAGATGATTTTATTAAGTGGTTTTATGATTATCTTCATATTTCACAAGTCTTGATGCGAGTGACCATTCAGCTTAATATGGACCGTTTGGAACAACGTCATTTTGAGAATACAAATGATTCAAGTAATCAACGTCGCATTATTCGTATTAATGAGAATACAATGTCAAGAGATCGAAATGCTGCGGATTTAAATTATCAGATGATGCTTTTAAATCTGGTGATTGATGACCGTAAGCCTTATTTTGAGAATACTCAAATAAAAATTCGTTCGAATTTTGAAACATTGATGCATGACATCAATGAGTTTACAAGAAAAATTCATGTAGAATATGATGAAAAAATGAAAGAAACTGATGATGCAGGCTGTCGTTCTATTATGAATGAAGCTCGCAATTTGGCTAGAAATACGATGGAAATTATCGAAAAATCTAATCATGAAATGGGTGAACAAGTCAAACATGATATTCAGTCACTAGAAGATGAAGTAGAACATTATTTTAAAAAATAAAGCAAACAGGAATGTACAAGACAAATAGTAATACATGGTGCGTGCTAGACAGGACTAGTGAACTCTCTCTTAGTGAGAATGGACATCTGCAATAAAAGAAACGTGCTAACCTGTAGAGTAAAAACAAAATAAAAAGGAAGTAATATGCCACAAGATAAAATAGTAATACATGGTGCGCGTGAGCACAATTTAAAAAATATTGATGTTGAGATTCCAAGAGATAAATTAGTTGTAGTTACAGGTGTTTCAGGTTCTGGTAAATCATCACTGGCCTTTGAAACTTTATATGCGGAAGGGCAACGCCGTTATGTTGAATCCCTGTCAGCTTATGCCAGACAGTTTTTAGGAAATATGGATAAACCAGATGTTGACTCAATAGATGGTTTGTCACCAGCGATTTCCATTGACCAAAAAACAACCTCAAAAAATCCGCGTTCAACGGTCGGAACAGTCACAGAAATTAATGATTATTTGCGTTTGCTCTATGCGCGTGTTGGAACGCCTTACTGTGTGAATGGTCATGGTAAAATTTCGGCACAATCTGTCGAAGAGATTGTTGAACAAATTCTTGAACTCCCAGAAAAAACACGTTTGCAAATCCTTGCTCCTGTCGTGCGGACTAAAAAGGGAACGCACGTTAAGATGTTTGAACGTATCCAAAAAGATGGTTATGTGCGCGTCCGCGTTGATGGTGAAGTTTACGATATTTCAGAAGTTCCAGAGCTTGATAAAAATAAAAAACATACCATTGAAATTGTCATTGACCGTATTGTCGTGAAAGAAGGGATTCGCTCACGTCTTTTTGACTCGGTAGAAGCCGCGCTTCATCAGGCCGAAGGTTATGTTATTGTTGATAAAATGGATGGCTCTGAGCTGCTTTTTAGTGAATTTTACGCTTGTCCTGTTTGTGGATTTACCGTTCCAGAATTAGAACCACGCCTTTTTTCATTTAATGCACCTTTTGGTTCATGTCCAGATTGTGATGGACTAGGAGTCAAATTGGAACCAGACGTCGATTTACTAATTCCTGACACCAGTAAAACACTGCGTGAAGGGGCGATTATCTACTGGTATGGAAAAGCCTCAACTTACTACCCAGCACTTTTAGAACAAGCTATGGAGCAATTTGGCATTGATTTAGATACGCCTTGGGAAAAATTATCAGAAAAAGAGCAGCAAATCGTCCTTTATGGAAATGGCGATAAACTTTTTCATTTTCTCCACGAAGGGGATTTTGGATTACGTGACCAAGATATGACTTTTGTTGGGGTCATTCCTAATCTTTGGCGCCGTTATCGCTCGGGAATGAGTGAGTCTGCCAGAGAAATGGCACGTTCTTACATGACTGAATTGACTTGTACGACTTGTCATGGTTATCGTTTGAATGACCAAGCTTTATCTGTAAAAGTCGGCGAAAAAAATATTGCTGAATTTTCAATTCTGTCAATTGGCGATACGCTTGACTATGTGGAAAGTCTTGCTTTAAGCTCAAACAACGAGATGATTGCCAAACCTATTTTGAAAGAAATTAAAGACCGTTTGGCTTTCTTAAAAAATGTTGGTCTGGATTATTTGACTTTGTCTCGTTCGGGTGGGACTTTGTCAGGTGGAGAATCTCAACGAATTCGCTTAGCAACACAGATTGGTTCTAATTTGTCAGGTGTTTTGTATATTTTGGATGAGCCATCAATCGGTTTGCACCAAAGAGATAATGATCGTTTGATTGAATCTTTGCAAAAAATGCGAGATTTAGGAAATACTTTGATTGTTGTTGAACATGATGAAGATACGATGATGGCAGCGGACTGGTTGATTGATGTTGGGCCTGGTGCAGGCGATTTGGGTGGTGAGATTATTGCTTCTGGCACACCAAAACAAGTCATGAAAAATAAAAAATCACTGACAGGACAATATTTGTCAGGAAAAAGAGCCATTCCAGTTCCTGAAAAACGTCGGGCCATTGATAAGAAAAAGATGGTCAAGATTACAGGTGCAAGTGAAAATAATTTGCAAAATCTTGATGCTGAATTTCCAATGGGCGTCATGACTGCTGTGACTGGTGTTTCTGGTTCGGGTAAATCAACTTTGGTCAATAGTATCTTGAAAAAATCATTGGCTCAAAAATTGAATCATAATTCAGAAAAACCTGGTAAGCATAAAAAAATTACAGGTTATGAAGGAATTGAGCGTTTGATTGATATTGACCAAAGTCCAATTGGTCGGACTCCCCGCTCAAATCCAGCCACTTATACCAGTGTTTTTGATGATATTCGTGATTTATTTGCCAATACCAATGAGGCAAAAATTCGTGGATATAAAAAAGGACGTTTTTCATTCAATGTCAAAGGTGGGCGTTGTGAAGCCTGTTCTGGTGATGGAATTATCAAGATTGAAATGCACTTTTTGCCAGATGTTTATGTGCCTTGTGAAGTTTGTCATGGCAGACGTTATAATTCGGAAACTTTGGAAGTTCATTATAAAGGAAAAAATATTTCGGAAGTGCTTGATATGCGCGTGTCTGATGGACTCGAATTCTTCCGTCATATTCCAAAAATCGAGCGGAAATTGCAAACGATTGTCGATGTTGGTTTGGGCTATGTGACGCTTGGTCAACCGGCAACAACCTTGTCAGGTGGAGAAGCACAACGGATGAAATTGGCTTCTGAGTTGCAAAAACGCTCAAATGGTAAAGCTTTTTATATTTTGGATGAGCCAACAACTGGTTTGCACAGCGAAGATATTGCGACATTGATTCAGGTTTTAGACCGTCTGGTTGAGCAGGGAAATACGATTGTGGTCATTGAGCACAATTTGGACGTCATTAAAACGGCAGATTATATCATTGATTTAGGACCAGAAGGTGGAGCTGGCGGCGGAACAATTCTTGCCAAGGGTACGCCTGAGGAAGTAGCCAAAGTTACTGACAGCTATACTGGTCAGTATCTTAAAGCAAAATTAGAAAAAGCAAAAGGATGAGAATACTAAGAAATTTTTGTCAGTAAATATAATCAAACAAGCGTAATCTATAAATTTAGATTACGCTTTTAAGGAAAGAAAATGGATAAATTAAAAGAAATTTTTGAAGCCATCAAAGCAGATCCGCAAAATATAAATTACACAAATAAAGGGATTGAACCACTTTATTCTGTTCATAAAGAAGCCAAAATTTGTATCATAGGACAAGCACCGGGCATTAGAGCGCAGGAATCACGCCTCTTTTGGAACGATCCATCAGGAGAACGCTTGCGTGACTGGCTAGGAATTGACCGAGAAACATTTTATCAATCGAATAAAATTTCAATTTTACCCTTAGATTTCTATTTTCCAGGAAAAGGAAAATCAGGGGATTTGCCCCCGCGAAAAGGTTTTGCCGAAAAATGGCACGAACCACTTTTGCAGCAAATGCCAGAAATTGAACTTTTTGTTTTGGTTGGATCTTATGCGATAAAATACTATTTAAATCTAAAATCGTCAGCAAAAACAACAGAAGTGATTCGTGATTTTGAAAAATATCTGCCAAAATATTTTCCACTTATTCACCCTAGTCCAAGAAATAACATTTGGCTAGCCAAAAATCCTTGGTTTGAGCCCCAACTTGTACCAGAACTTCAAAAAAGAATTGCACAATTAATGAAATAAATTACTGACAAAATGGTCAATTTAAGAAAAAATGAAAAAAACTAACCGTGAAGCTTGTTGCTACTAATCACGGTTAGTTTTTTATAGTTCATTAAGAAGTTGCACTTGTTTCTTCTGTGATAAATGTGTCACTGGCAGTTCCAATGATTGGGTCTTTGAGGAAGTCCCACATAGCTGAGTTATATTTCAATTGAGTAACGAACTCATAGCCACCGGGTGCATCTGGAATTTTAAGGCCTGGGAATTTCGATAACATTTGACCATAGTTGATGTTGAGGTCGACAGATACATCTGCTACCCCAACCCATAATTGGTGAGGGGTTGTAATTACAATACGGTCAGCAGCAACTTGAATCATTGAGCTGTCAATATCTACAGTATTTGGTCCAAGAATACATTGAACAGTTACTTGTCCCTTGATTGTATCAATGAATCCAGGAAGTACTGCGAGGGTTTTGAATTCCTTAGGAAGTTTAACTGACACAACAGAAGTATCTCCATCCACAAATCCTGAGCTTCTGGCCGTGTAGTGCAAAACTACATCCCCTGTATATTGACTAACTCCTTCAATATTCGTAAAAGGGACAAGTGACCCTTCTAATTTACCTTTAGCAGTGACAATCGCTGTTCGTGCAGAGATACCTGGATTTCCAGCAGGAGGGGTTACGGGCGCTTTGACGCTGTCTGCAAAGGAAGTCCCCATAGGAAGGCCAGCTAAAACGAGTCCACAAGCTAACGCTCCAATAATTGTTTTTGTCTTCATAATATACTCCAATTCGTATTTTGTTTTTTATGCTCGAGCAATATAAGAAAACGTTCTCTGATGATATTTTCTCACATTGAAACACAATCGTCAAATAAAAAGTTAGCAAAATGAAATTTTTCCACAATAAAGTAACATTATAGTATAATAAACGAAATTTTGTATTATATAAACAACTATAACAAAAAAATTCTTACCATTGTAAGAATTTAAACGACTAAAAATCAGTTCTTGCCATCTGAATATGCTGAATCCCTGCCTCTTCAAAAATTTGTCCAACTTCATTAAAATGAAATTTACTATACAAACCTCGTGCAGAAAGTTGCGCATGAAGTTCTAATTTATTTAGCTTAGTTTCTTTGGCAAATTCAATCAAGCGCTCAATCAAAATTGCTGCATAACCATGTCCTCGGGCTTCTTTTAAAATTGCCATTCGTTGAACCAATGCTGTTTTTTCACCCAAATCAGTAAGTAAGCGAACAGTCCCCTTGGCAACTCCTTCATCATAAAGGACAAAATGAACAGCAGAAGCTTCCTCAAGGGCATTACCAACCTCAAGTTCATAAGGGACGCCTTGCTCTTTGACAAAAACTTGATTGCGAATTCGTAAAGCATCAAAATAAATATCGGACATCGTGTCACGAGTCACTCTAATTTCCATAAGTTCTCCTAAAGATTAGTTTACATAAAAGCCTTGGATTTATTATAAAGCTTTCCACAGATACTTGCAAGTGTTGGAATTACTACATCTGATAGTTTAGGATTATATTGTATGTGCTGCATAGAGCCTAGTTTTAAGAAGAATAAAATATTTTACAAAATTTCTGATTAAAATCCTTGACATATCCCATCTTTAGATATAAAATATCCATAGATTAAGTAAATCTACGGATTGCAAGGAGAAATGATGAATATTGTTTTATTAGGCGGAAATGGCTATATAGGAAGATATCTTACAGAAATGTGGATAAATAAGAATAATGATATTAAAATCTACACAATTTCAAGAAGTGGTAAAAATAAGTTTGAGCATCCTAATGTGGTCAACATCAAAGCAGATGTAAATGATTTTGAAAAATTGGAAAAGCTCTTACCACAAGAGGTTGACTTCATTATAAATTTAATTGGAGCACCAGAAAAAGATGAACTTAAATCAAGAGAGATAAATGATCAACCAGCAGAAGTAATGCTGAAAATTGCTCAAATAAAAAAGGTTAAGGCCATGGGCATGATAGGAGGAAAACTTGGACCTAAATATTTTTTGAATACAAAAGCGAAATTAATTAAAATGTTGAGAGAATCAGAGATACCTGTAGTTGTTGTCGAACCTACTTTAGTTTATGGAGGAGATAGGAGAGATAGACTATCAAAATTGGTTCCCTTATTCAATACTTTGGGAGTTTTTTCTAAAAATATAAAACCTATCAGAGTAGAAAAAGTTGTAAAAGAAATGATTGAGGGATTGGAAAATAAATGAAACTGTCCAAACATTTAGAAGAAGCCGTTTATGTTTTACTAATTTTAGCGACTCAAAAAGACCAACAAGCCTTGAAAAGTAAAACGCTCAGCAAATTATTGGAAGTTTCCGACTCCTCTCTAAAAAAAGTATTAAGGCAATTAGTGGTAAATAATTTAATAGAGTCTACAGCAAGTAAAGATGGTGGCTTTAAGCTTAAAAAAAGAATAAATGAAATTTCGTTAAAGGACGTAATGGCTGCAGTAGAGGGGGGAGAATTCATTAGTGCTGACCTTAGTCATATCGGGCAGCGCATCTTTCCAAATAAAGCACACACACTTGAGAGTGAGAGTCTAGTGATTGAAACTTTAACTAAAGCTCAAAATCTTTATGCACTAGAATTAGAGAAATTAAAGCTTAGTGATTTATTGTTAGCCGAAGCGATGGATAATAAGACTTTAGACTGGCTAAAAAGAGAATGAGTTCTCTTTTTAGCCGTAGCAAAACACCTTGTAGGTGTTTTTTTATATTTATAGACTTTACAAACGCCAGTAGATTTTATCTATGCTTTTTTAGAGGGAACTTTTGGATGTGAAAGGCGCTAAAAGAACAATATTTAGATGACTTGTTTTTTGTTTGAAGGCTAACCTAGCGCGGTAAATCAGTTTATGGTATTATAGATAGTATTAGGGAGATAAGCCTAGAGTTCTTTCAATAAAACTCACTTGATTTAAAATAATGATTTATTTTGAGAAAGATAAAAATAAATTAAATAAAGGAAATCTATGTTCAAAAAAAGTAAATTATTCTTCTGGACAGTTGAAATATTAGCCGTTACTTTACTAATTTTTCTATTGACTCAGATTCAATTTGTATTCCAGCCCATAAAGACGTTACTGACGCTCTTATTTGTTCCGTTTATTATTGCAGGTTTTTTATATTATGTCTTCAATCCGGTTGTTACTTTTATGGAAGAAAAGCTAAAAATAAAAAAAGTATTTGGCATTTTCATTGTTCTTATACTTATTTTAGGAATGATTATTTTTGCAGTTGCATCAGTCATTCCAAGTTTAATTACACAGCTGACAAGTTTGATCAATGCCACTGGGAAAGCTTATCCTCAGATTCGAACATGGATAGAAGGACTTCAACATAACCCAAGATTCTCGCATATTTATGAACAACTTGATATTAAGAGCCTTGTTGAAAGACTAAATCTTTCTTATACTGATATTTTGCATAATCTTTTAAACAGTATTACGATAAGTGTTGGAAGTATTGTAAGTATTATCACGAGCATTATCATGGTAATGATTTTAGTTCCAATTCTTCTTTACTACATGCTCAAAGATGGTGAAAAAATTATTCCATTCTTGAAAGAAAATGTACTGACAGAAGATAAACTTAATATCTTTGAACTTTTGGAAAATATGAATCATACGATTTCTCGTTATATTTCTGGAGTTGCGCTTGATGCTTTATTGGTCTTCATTGTCGTTTTCGTCGGTTATATGGTTTTGGGAATTCCTTATGCTTTCCTTTTTGCACTCTTTGCGGGTGTTACTAACCTTATTCCTTATGCGGGACCATATATCGGGGTTTTACCAATGGTTGTAACGGTTGCTTTTAATCGTCCAATTACAGCCTTAATTGCGGTAATCTATGTTCTCGTCTTACAACAACTTGATGGAAATTTGGTTTATCCTAAAATTGTTGGTTCTGCCGTTAAAGTGCATCCAGTTACAGTTATGATTTTGATGTTAATTTCAGGAAGCCTATACGGAATTCTTGGAATGATTATTGCTGTTCCGGCCTATTGTTTGGTCAAAGAAATTGTAAAATTTGCCAATAGTCTTTATAATAACCATAAAGCTGAACAAAGAAAAATTATTTCAAAATGAGAACAAAAATATGATATAATAATTCTATCTAAAATGTTAACTCTTATTTTCTTAAATTCGAGCTAACTAAGTTTTAAGTGTTAAAATAAACACTATAATATCTTTTTCAAGGAGCACTAATGTCAAACCCTGATCCCGAGAGTGTATCGATACTCTTGCAGATTCTTTTACTAATTTTTTTAACAGCTTTAAATGCCTTCTTCTCAGCCAGTGAGATGGCCATGGTCAGTCTCAGCCGGACAAAAGTAGAGCAAAAGGCCAGCGAAGGTGATAAGAAATATATCAACCTTGTTAATATTCTTAATCAACCAAGTAATTTCCTCTCGACAATTCAGATTGGGATTACTCTGATTAACATCTTGGCGGGGGCTAGTTTGGCCGAAGCTTTGTCATCACGTCTAGCACCATTATTAGGTGGAACGGCATTGGCTAAAACTTTATCTCAAATTATTGTTTTAGCTATTTTGACTTATGTTTCACTTGTATTTGGTGAACTTTATCCTAAACGAATTGCCCAAAACCTTAAAGAAAAAATGGCCCTACGGGTCGCACCACCTATCCAATTTTTAGGAAAAGTGATGAAACCTTTTGTTTGGTTTTTAGCAAGTTCAACCAACGTCTTGAGTCGTTTGACACCAATGAAATTTGATGATTTGGATGAAAGTATGACTCGTGATGAAATTGAGTATTTACTTAATACCAATGATGAAGCACTTGATGATAATGAACGCGAGATGATTACTGGTGTATTCAGTTTGGATGAATTGGTGGCGCGTGAAATTATGGTTCCAAGAACTGACGCCTTCATGATCGATATTAATGACGACTCACGTGAAAATATTACAGCTATTCTGAACGAAACTTATTCACGAGTTCCAGTTTATGATGATGACAAAGATAATATTCTAGGGATTCTACATGTCAAAAAACTTTTGAGATATAGTTTTGAGCATGGTTTTGATGATATTGACCTACGGGAAATTCTTCAAGAACCATTGTTTGTCCCTGAAACAATCTTCGTTGACGACTTGATGCGCCAAATGCGCAAAACCCAAAATCAAATGGCAGTATTGCTAAATGAATATGGTGGCGTTGAAGGTGTAGTAACATTGGAAGATTTACTAGAAGAAATCGTCGGTGAAATTGATGACGAAACAGATATTGCCGAAGAAGATGTTTTCAAAATTGGCGAAAACCTCTATGTCGTGCAAGGGAAAATGACTCTAAACGACTTCAATGAAGAATTTGATACTCATCTTGAAAGTAATGACGTAGATACCATTGCGGGTTACTTCTTGGCAACGACTGGGAAAATTCCGGCCAAAGGACAACAAATTGTTTGCAAAGTTGATAATGAGGAAGATCATTTTTCACTGACAAGTTTAGAAGTTTCTGGAAAACGTGTGGTTAAACTTCGTGTTGAATTTGACGTTGAACCAGAAGAAACAGAAATTTAAAAAAATACTGACAGAAATTCTGTCAGTATTTTTATTTAATCAAAAAGCTTTAATTAGTTAAACCCTTACATTTATTGACTGACCGAGCTTGATTTACTAAGAGAAAGTTACTGACAGAGCCGTTAGTAGGATATTTTACTGACAGAATTTAATTTGATAAAATCAGCGAATTGCGGTATGATAGTGGTGTGAAATAGTGTTTGAAATTGGAGAAAATGATGTCAGAAAATATAGATGAACTAAAAAAAGTGACCGGACTGATTCATTCAACTGAATCATTTGGTTCTGTTGATGGGCCTGGTGTACGATTTATTATCTTTATGCAAGGTTGTCGGATGCGTTGTAAGTATTGTCATAACCCTGATACTTGGGCTTTGAAATCGGATAAAGCCACAAAACGGACTGTAGAAGATGTCATGGATGAGGCGCTTCGCTTTAGGGGATTCTGGGGAGAAAAAGGGGGAATTACTGTTTCTGGTGGTGAAGCCCTTCTTCAAATTGACTTCGTTTTGGCTCTTTTTAAATATGCAAAATCTCTTGGTATTCATACAACGCTTGATACAGCAGCTCAACCTTATTTGACTGACAAATATGTGACTGGAAAAATTGATGAATTATTAGATTATACTGATTTGGTCTTGTTGGACATCAAAGAAATCAATCCAGAACGTCATAAAGAACTGACAGCTAACAAAAATGACAATATTTTGGCTTTTGCCCAATATTTATCAGACCGTGGCAATGCCATGTGGGTTCGTCATGTCCTTGTCCCTGGTGAAAGTGATTTTGACGAAGATTTGGTACAATTGGGTGAATTTGTTAAGACTTTGAAAAATGTTTTGAAATTTGAAATTTTGCCCTACCATACAATGGGTGAATTTAAATGGCGTGAATTAGGTTGGAAATATCCACTTGAAGGGGTTAAACCGCCAACGAAAGACCGTGTTCATAATGCTAAAGAAATCATGAATACAGAGTCTTATCAAGACTATTTAGAACGAATAAAATAAAGAATAAAATGGATTTGAAAATATTTCAAATCCATTTTTTGTTATAACCGAACAAATAAGCAGAAAGAGACTTAAATGAAAATGAAAGTGTGCTTAATCAGTCAATTTTTGATATAATTTAAGAGATGATAAGCTCACTCTATTTTATAGAAAAATGAAAGAAGAGTGAGAGATAAAAATTTTTAAATTGAGGTAAAAAAATGTCTGATAAAATACTTGTTTTTGGTCACCAAAAACCTGATACTGACGCTATTGGTTCATCGTACGGTTTCTCATACTTGAGCAATCACCGTCCAAATGGTGCCCTTAATACTGAGGTTGTTGCTCTTGGGACTCCTAATGAAGAAACACAATTTGTCTTGGATTACTTTGGAGTAAAAGCTCCACGCGTTGTAAAATCAGCCAAAGAAGAAGGTGTGGATACAGTAATTTTAACTGACCACAATGAATTCCAACAATCAATTTCTGATATTGAAGACCTAACAATTTATGGTGTGGTTGACCATCATCGTGTCGCTAACTTTAATACAGCAGCACCTTTATTTATGACTGTTGAACCTGTTGGTTCTGCATCATCAATTGTTTACCGTAAATTCCTTGAAGCTAATGTTGAAATTCCTAAAGAGGTTGCAGGACTTTTACTTTCAGGTTTGATTTCTGACACTTTGCTCTTGAAATCACCAACGACTCACGTAACAGACCATAAGGTAGCTAAAGAGCTTGCTGAAATTGCTGGTGTAAATCTTGAAGAATATGGTCTTGCAATGCTTAAAGCTGGAACAAATTTGTCAACTAAATCAGCAGAAGAATTGATTGATATTGATGCTAAAACTTTTGAATTGAATGGTTCAAGTGTACGTATTGCACAAGTTAATACAGTTGATATTCCAGAAGTTTTGGAACGTCTTTCAGATATTAAAGTAGCAATTAAAGCTTCAATGAACGCAAATGGATATGATGATTTTGTCTTTATGATTACTGATATTGTTAACTCAAACTCTGAAATCATTGCATTGGGTGCACACCCAGAAAAATCAGAAGCGGCCTTCAATTTTTCACTTGCTGATGACCATGCTTTCCTTGCGGGAGCTGTTTCACGTAAAAAGCAAGTTGTTCCACAATTGACTGAAAGCTTTAATAAATAATGACTATTAAAATCTATAATGAAAATCGGCTGACAGGTCAGCCCTTTTTTAAAGATTTGATAGAATATTTAGCAGAACATGATGAAGTCATGCTAAGACAGATTCATAAAGATTTTGCTGACGTAAAAAATATGGATCGGCAGATTGATTCATTCATTGCTGCTGGCCTAATCTTACGTTCTGATAAGCGTTATTCACTTGGTTTTCATATTTTTAAAGACAGCGATTTTGACTGGAAAAGAATAGAGGATAAAAAGGCTGAACCGCAGAGAAATATCTATGAACATCCGATTTTTATTGAGGAAAATTCACGGATTGAGAAGTTATTGCAAGAAAGCAATTGCTATCCCAGATTAACTAATCAAACGAATCAAGTTATATTGAATTTCGTGACATCTTTTTCTTACAAGGAATATCCAGAAAATACAAAAGTTACACCAACACTCGCCAATTATTTTAATAAAGTAGCGAGTAATCTCCCTTTAACAACATTTGAAAAAGAAATTTATCAAATGATTGGAGATGTGGACCCTGAGTATGCATTAAAATATATGACGACTTTTCTCTTGAAATTCATGCGTAAAGACATCGTCAAAAATAAAAGTGATATTTTTGTCAATGTACTTGAAAAATATAATTATATTGAAAAGATTTCTGAAAAAGAATATAAATGTCTTTTGGAGTTTTCAGAACAAGTGATTCCAGAGCAAAAATATGATGATGCTAAATCTTTTATTATTGCTCAAATCCAACAAACCACAGCTATTGAGCCTTTTATCTCATTGGGAGACAAAGAGGCGATTAGAATAAATTAAAGGAGAACCAATGAAGTACGAAAAACTGTTACCACGTTTTCTTGAATATGTTAAAGTAAACACACGTTCAGATGAAAACAGCACAACAACACCTTCAACACAAGCGCTTGTAGAATTTGCCCACAAAATGGGTGAAGATATGAAAGCTCTTGGGCTCAAAGATGTTCATTATCTTGAATCAAATGGTTATGTTATCGGAACAATTCCTGCAAACACAGATAAAAAAGTGCGTAAAATTGGACTTTTAGCTCACTTGGATACCGCTGATTTCAACGCTGAAGGAGTTAATCCACAAATTTTGGAAAATTATGATGGGGAGTCTGTGATTCAACTTGGGGATACTGAGTTTACACTTGATCCAAAAGATTTTCCAAATCTTAAAAATTATAAAGGGCAAACATTGGTTCATACTGATGGAACAACTTTGCTTGGCTCAGATGACAAATCTGGTGTCGCTGAAATCATGACTTTGGCTGATTACCTCTTGAACATTAATCCTGATTTTGAACATGGCGAAATTCGAGTTGGATTTGGACCTGATGAAGAAATTGGTGTAGGTGCTGATAAATTTGACGTTGCTGACTTTGATGTTGACTTTGCTTACACTGTTGATGGTGGTCCTCTTGGAGAACTTCAATATGAAACTTTCTCAGCAGCTGGTGCAGTGATTGAATTCCAAGGTAAAAACGTTCACCCTGGTACAGCAAAAAATATGATGGTTAACGCTTTGCAATTGGCAATTGACTATCATAATGCACTTCCAGAATTTGACCGTCCTGAAAAAACAGAAGGCCGTGAAGGCTTCTTCCACCTTTTGAAACTTGATGGAACACCAGAAGAAGCAAGAGCTCAATATATTATTCGTGACCATGAAGAAGGCAAATTCAAGGAACGTAAAGCTTTGATGCAAGAGATTGCAGATAAAATGAATGTTGAACTTGGTCAAAACCGCGTAAAACCAGTTATTAAAGACCAATACTACAACATGGCTCAAATCATTGAAAAAGATATGTCAATTATTGATATTGCCAAAAAAGCAATGGAAAATCTTGATATTGCCCCAATTATTGAACCAATCCGTGGTGGGACTGATGGATCTAAAATTTCGTTTATGGGACTTCCAACACCAAACCTTTTTGCTGGTGGAGAAAACATGCACGGACGTTTTGAATTTGTTTCTGTACAAACAATGGAAAAAGCAGTAGATACTTTGCTTGAAATTATCCGTTTGAACAATGAAGTAGCAAAATAAAAGAAAAAATAGAGTTATTATTTTTAAGGACTCGATAATAAAAGAACAAGTCGCCCAAGAAGGTTTTTATTAAAAAATCTACTTGAGCGGCTTGCTTTGCGCTTAGCACGAAATTTTCAGACTAATCGCTACTTTTCGATAACTTTCTGCTACTGTCTACAATATTATTCTGTTTCTAAAGATTTTACTGACAGATTTGTAAGTAAAATTTAGTTAATCATTCAACACTTTAAAAATAAATTGGTTGATAAAATTATTAATCAATGTAAAAAGGAAAGATTATGTCACAAAACACAAAAGGTAAACTCTCACTCGTAGGTCTCTCGTTGATGATCTTTACGACTGTCTTTGGCTTTGGGAATATCCCAGTTGCCTTCTATCAAATGGGCTACGGTGCTATTCCTTGGTATATTATCGGAGCTCTCCTCTTTTTCCTCCCCTTTGCCTTTATGGTAACGGAAATGGGATCAGCATTTAAAGATGAAAAAGGAGGAATCTACTCATGGATGAGTGAGGCAGTTAATCCTACTTTCGCCTTTATTGGAACATTCATGTGGTATGCTTCTTATGTCATTTGGATGGTAAGTGTCGCAAATAAAATTTTGATTCCAATGGTGAATTTAATTTTTGGTAATTCAACACATACGCCATCATTACTTTGGATTTCAATTGCAGCCGTTGTTTGGATGGCCGTCATTACATTTATGGTATCTAAAGGGGTCGAAACAATTAAAAAATTCACCTCTATTGCTGGGATTGCCGTTCTTTCGCTCAATGTTATTTTAATTCTTGGCGCAGTTCTTGTACTAGTTGTTAATGGACATCCTGCAACACCAATTAACCTTGCTGCTTTTACGTCATCTCCTAATCCAACTTTTGATGGTAGTATCGTTGCTTTTATCGCCTTTCTTGTCTTTGCTGTATTTGCCTATGGTGGGGTAGAATCAATTGCCGGTTTAGTCGATCAAACACATGAACCAGAGAAAAACTTCCCTCGTGGAATTATTACATCAGCACTTATTATTGCCGTGGGTTATTCAGTAGCTATTCTTAGCGTTGGATTCTTTGTTGATTATTCACAATGGATTCCAGCAATAAAAGATGGGTCAATGAACCTTGGAACTGTTCCTTATATGCTTTTGCAAAATCTTGGTGAAGCAGTTGGTCATGCACTTGGACTTTCTACTTCTGGAGCGGATATGCTTGGTGGAATTTTTGCCCGTTATATTGGTCTTTCAATGCTTCTTGCCTATATGGGTGCTTTCTTTACCTTAACTTACAGCCCAATCAAACAGTTGATTACTGGTACACCAGAAAAACTTTGGCCTGGTAAATTAGGTAAACTTGATGAAGAAGGTATGCCAAAATTTGCAATGTGGATTCAATTTGCAATTGTTACTTTGATTATTGTTTTGAATTTCTTGACTTCACAAGGTGGTGCAAGTCAATTCTTCCTCATTTTGACTTATATGGCTAATGTTTCTATGACCTTGCCTTATCTCTTCATCGTTATTGCTTTCTGGTACTTCAAGAAAAATAAAAATATTGCTAAACCAATTGAGTTCTTTAAATCAAACTTCGTTGTTAATTTCTTGACAATTTTGGTCTTAGTAGTCGTTGGTGGCGCGAACTTCTTCACAATTATTCAACCGATTGTGAACTATATTCAATTACCAGCTGTTGACCAAACTGCAAAAGCATTATCAGAAATGTTGACCTCATTTATCTCAATGATTGGTGGACCACTTATCTTTGGTATTATTGCTTACTTCATGATGCGTAATTATAAAAAGAAAAACAAGTAAGACTAAATTATCTTTCAAAAAAAGCTGAGTATTTACTCAGCTTTTTTTATATTCAGATATTTTGTCAATGAAAAGTGTGCCATATTTTTCAAGTTTAACTGGACCTACACCAGAAATTTGTAAAAATTGGCTTGGGCTATCTGGAAGAACTTGTGCCATTTCTTTAAGGGCACTATCAGAAAAAATCATAAACGGAGGAACGCCTTCTTCTTTTGCAAGTTCGAGTCGAAGCGAACGAATACTTGCAAAACACTCTTCATCAAAATGATGAACAACAGTCGCCTTAGATTCAATAATCAAGCTTGCTCTTCGAGAGACTTTCACTTGGCCCTTGAGTACTTTTAGACCTTGGGCTGAAAGGAGAAGGAGGGGAAATTTTCCAGTTGTAACATTGAGATAACCCTCGGCAGATAAAAAGTCGATTAATTCTCCGACTGTCTTTTGGGAGTAATTTTTCATAATTCCAAAAGTGGAGAGGCCTTCAAAATTCCATTTGGCAATATTTTTATTTTTAGAACCAATCAACACTTGTGCTACAGCTGTCTTACCAAATCGCTCACCCATTCTTACCACGCAAGAAAGAACCTTTTGGGCATCAACGGTGATATCAAGAAGTTCTCTTTCATCAAGACAATTACTACATTTCTTACAGTCTTCTCCTTCATCACCAAAATATTGGAGAATATAGCGTTGGAGGCAAGTTTCAGCACTTGTGTAAGCTTGCATTTGACGGAGCTTTTCATATTCAAGTTCTTTATGTCCCTCATCCCCTTCACCTTGTTCAATCAAAAAATTACGAATTCGCAAATCATTTGGAGAAAAGAGTAAAATTGCATCTGATTCTAAGCCGTCACGTCCTGCACGACCAGCTTCTTGATAATAACTTTCAATTGTTGCGGGAATGGCATAGTGAATCACAAATCGAACATTTGGTTTGTTAATTCCCATCCCAAAAGCATTGGTTGCAACCATTATTGGCACTTCGTCAAATAGAAAAAGCTCTTGGTTCATTTGACGTTCTCGCTCGCTCAGCCCAGCATGGTAACGAACGGCTTTAAAATGATTATGGTTGAGCCACTCACAAATTTCTTCAACTTCTTTACGGGTGCTGGCGTAGATAATTCCAGCAGACTCACTCTCCTGATTTTTAAGATAATTTTTAAGAAAAGTTCTTTTATCCATCCCTTTAACCACTTCAAAACGGAGGTTTTCTCGAAGAAATCCAGTTTTGATGGTGTGGCTGGGGGATATAGAGAGCAAGGATTGGATATCGTCGGCAACCTTTGGAGTCGCAGTAGCAGTGAGAGCTAAGACGGTGGGCCGTGTAGGTAAATCTTTGAGATGAGCTGCAAAATCGACATAACTGGGTCTGAAATCATGACCCCATTGCGAAATACAGTGGGCTTCATCAATGGCAACTAAGTCAATTGGAAGTTTTTGTAAGAAATTATTGAAATAATCTAATGAAAAACGTTCGGGCGCAACAAAAAGAAGCTTAATTTCACCATTTTCTACTTGTCGCATTCTTTGATAAGATTCACCTTCTTCAAGAGTAGAGTTGATAAAAGTTGCTGGGATTCCAGCGATATTAAGTTGGTCAACCTGATCTTTCATTAGACTGATAAGTGGTGAGATTACCAGTGTGAGCCCAGATTGGATAACGGCTGGTAGTTGATAACAAATTGATTTTCCAGCTCCAGTAGGCAAAATGCCAAGAGTAGCTTGTCCTGCTAAGACTTGTTCAATAATTTGTTTTTGACCATTTCGGAAATAATCATAACCGAATATTTCTTTTAGTTTTATTTCTAAATTCATTCTTTCTATATTATACGTAAAAGAGAGGGAAAAATCACAGATGAATCTTAAAAAATTTAAAGAAAAACTGGTATAAAAATTACTTAAATAGAAATAAGATATTTTATTGGTCAAAAATATTTTTTTGCTACTTTAATGATACAAAACGAGGTAAAAAGTGTTATAATAAATTAAAAAGAATGCGTTTACAAAAAATATTATATATAGAGGAGACTTTCTTATGAAAGCAGCAGTAGTACGGAAAAATCAGGATGGTTATGCGGATGTTGTTGAAAAGGAACTTCGGATGATTAAGCCCAATGAAGCTTTACTCGACATGGAATATTGTGGAGTCTGTCATACAGACTTGCATGTAGCAGCAGGCGATTATGGCAACAAAGCTGGAACGGTCCTTGGTCATGAAGAAATCGGTATTGTCAAAGAAATTGGTAGTGAAGTCACTTCCTTAAAAGTTGGAGATCGTGTGTCAGTCGCTTGGTTTTTCGAAGGATGTGGGCATTGCGAATACTGTGTTTCTGGTAATGAAACTTTTTGTCGAGAGGTCAAAAATGCTGGTTATTCAGTTGACGGTGGAATGGCCGAACAAGCGATTGTAACAGCTGATTATGCGGTAAAAGTTCCAGAGGGACTTGATCCTATTGAAGCAAGTTCAATCACTTGTGCTGGAGTTACGACTTACAAAGCAATCAAGGTTTCTGGAGTTAAGCCAGGAGATTGGCAAGTCATCTTTGGTGCCGGTGGACTAGGTAATCTAGCCATTCAATACGCTAAAAATGTTTTTGGGGCAAAAGTAATTGCAGTTGATATTAATCAAGATAAATTGGACCTAGCTAAAAAAATTGGTGCAGATGTGATTATCAATTCTGGTGAAGTCAATCCAATTGATGAAATAAAAAAAATCACTGGTGGTTTAGGTGCACAAAGTGCTGTTGTTTGCGCCGTTGCAAGAATTGCCTTTGAACAAGCAGTCGCTTCTTTGAAACCAATGGGTAAAATGGTTGCGGTGGCACTCCCTAATACCGAAATGACTTTGTCTGTTCCGACAGTTGTTTTTGATGGTGTGGAAGTTGCTGGCTCACTTGTTGGAACAAGACTTGATTTAGCAGAAGCTTTTCAATTTGGTGCTGAAGGTAAAGTCAAACCAATTGTTGCGACACGCAAGCTTGAAGAAATCAATGAGATTATTGATGAAATGAAAGCAGGAAAAATTGAAGGCCGGATGGTCATTGATTTTACTAAATAAAATAAAAAGAGGCGATACAGATGAATTCAAAGGATTTAGTCAACTATTCAAGTGATGAATTTAACAATCTTTCGCAATTTCAACAAGAAGAAATTACAAACAATTTTAAGGAAGCGATTTTGTACAAGATGAAGGAAAAGAAATTGCACATTGATGAGGTAAGTGAGAAGGTTGGATACTCATCTCGTAAGCTTTCTGCACTCCTTTATTCGGATACAGTGAGCTATGAAACTCATGCAGAATTGCAGAGAATCCTTGCCGTTGTTAATTCTTTTGCTTAGTTAAAGGATAAAAGAGAAAAACGACTCAATTTCGAGTCGTTTTTCTCTAGTTAATTTACTGATAGAACTTCTGTCAGTAAATTAGAGATATTTTTGAGCAGCAGGACTATCTCCGATATAAGGTTCACGTTTCCCGTCCTTCAATTGGAACATATCCGCGCCTTTTCCAGCGATAATGACAGCATCATCAGAATTTTGAGTTTTACTGATAGCTTTTTTAATTGCAAATTCACGGTCCAATTCAAAGTCCAACTCACGACTAACAAATGAAGCAATCTCGTTAGCAATTGTTTTGGGATTTTCTCGGTTTGAATCGTCCGTTGTTAAGATTACATTTAGATGGGGATGATTTTCAATGACTTGTCCGAAATCTTTACGACGACTTTCTCCTTTATTTCCGGTTGAACCAAGAACTAAGAAAAGCTGACCAGTATGATGGTCTTCAACCACTTCAACGAGATTTTCTAACGATAAACCATTGTGGGCATAGTCAATGTAAATGTGTGCCCCATTTTTGGCGGTGAGTAATTCCATTCTTCCTGGAACGATAGCTGAAGCTAAACCTTGACGAATATTTTCAAAAGAAGCACCAAGTGCTTTGGTTGCTAATGCTGTAGCCAAGGCGTTTTCTTGGTTGAATCGTCCTAACAAGCGAATATCAAATTCTCCACTGACAGAGCCGTCAGTAACAAAATGAAGTCCTTTTGATTCTATAATTTTATTTTCAGAATCTGCACCATAGAAAGCATGAGGAATTTTCCGTTCATTGAGTTCTTCTTTAATGATTGCAAAGTGGTTCATTTCGGCATTGGCAACAAAATAACGTGAATTTTTAAGAAGTTGACGTTTGCAGTAAAAATAATCTTCAAGAGTTGGGTGCTCAACTGGACCGATGTGGTCAGGAGAAATATTTAAGAAAACACCAACATCAAAAGTTAAACCATAAACGCGTTCAGTCTTGTAAGCTTGGCTTGAAACTTCCATTACTAAATGTGTCATTCCATTTTCCAGAGCTTTTGCCATCATTTCCAATAAATCAAGACTTTCAGGTGTTGTCAGTTCTGATTTGAAATAATTTTGTCCATCAAGAGTCGTTTGGGCAGTTGATAAAAGGGCAGTTTTACCTCCATTCATTTTATCAAGAATGGCTTTAGCAAAGTAAGCAGAAGTTGTTTTTCCTTTGGTCCCAGTTAAGGCAAGGGTTTTTAATTTATTTTGAGGGAATTTATAAAAGTTAGCGGCAATTAGAGCCATTGCTCTTTTAACATCGGTTACGATAATTGCTGGAAGAGCTACTTCATAATCAAATTCTGAAACATAAAAAGCAGCTTCTAAATCTGTCAGATACTCCTTTTTAAAATTTAAACCCTTGGCAAAAAAAAGGGTGTCTTTAGTTGATTTTCGTGAATCATAAGAGAGCTGGTCAAAGTTTACTTCTTTTGGCCAATTGAAATAATATTCGCCAGCAGAAGAAATCTCACGAAAGTTATTATCTTTTTTTAGTATTTCTACAACTTGTTCGAGTTTAATCATGTGAGGAATGCCTATTTATCGCGAAGCGTGCGATACCTTTCTAAAAGCAAGGAACTAAGGGAAAAATCCCATTACCCTATATTATAGCATAAGCAAAGACCTGACGCATGTCCCATTTATTTACTTGATAGTAATAGATGACATCGTGAATTAATGATCTAAAATTATTCTTTTATTGTCAAAATACAGAACTTAGGGTAAAATGGAACAATGGAAGATTCAGAAAAAATAATGAATACGGGTCAGCAGTCACCAAAAACGGCTGCAAAATCAAAAGATCAGATGCTCTCGGGTGCTGCTTGGCGGACTGGTGCAGATATGATTGGGAAAATTTTAGGTGTCATCTATATTATTCCTTGGTATGCTTGGATGGGACGTTTTGGTAATGAAGCTAACTCCCTCTTTAGCATGGGATATAACATCTATGCCCTTTTCCTTTTGATTTCAACAGTGGGAATTCCAGCGGCAATCGCGCGTGAAGTGGCGCGTTACAATACCTTGGATGACCCCAATATGGCCTATCGTCTGGTACGCCAAATGCTCGGAGTCATGTTAGTTCTAGGGATTATTGCTTCAGGACTAATGTTCTTTCTCGCCGGTCCACTATCGACACTCGTTGGAGGGAAAGATAGTGCAGATTTGATTCCGGTCATGAAAAGTCTTGCCTTAGCGGTCTTGATTTTTCCTTCGATGTCCGTTATTCGGGGATATTTCCAAGGGTTAAATCAAGTGAAAGCTTACGCTATGAGTCAGCTTTTAGAGCAAATTGTTCGGGTCATTTGGATGTTGGCGGCGACTTTTGCTATCATGAAATTAGGTTCACATAACTGGCAAAATGCTGTGACGCAATCCACTTTAGCTGCTTTTATCGGGATGTTAGGTTCCTATGCTGTCTTATTTTATTACTTACAAAAATCGGGAAATCTTAATAAATTAATCAATCCAGGTCCTGTAAAGTCTAAAATAAATGCTTTAGAAATTTTAAGATCAACCTTACATACCGCTATTCCATTTATTGTCATTGGCTCAGCTATTCAAATTTTCAAAATTATCGATAACTCAACTTTCATGAATATGATGCCTTGGGTAACAAATTATAGTCATAATGAGTTACTTGTTTTGATGAGTTATTTCTCGGCCAATACAGATAAATTGACCATGGTTTTATTGGGCGTGGCTTTGACGCTAGGTTCTGTATCAGACCCATTGATTACAGAACATTATGTTCAGGGAAATCGGCGTGAGCTTGCAACGTTAGTAGGTTATAATTTCCAATTATACGTTGGTTTTATGCTTCCTGCCGTGATTGGAATGTCACTGTTGACCAAACCAATTTATACAATTTTTTACCAAATTCCTTCTGGTTTGCAAAGTAGCTTGTTTGTCTTTGCTATCTTACAGACTTTCTTATTGGGACTTTATATGATTGTCTATCCTCCGCTGACGGTGATGGATCATAAACGTTTGGCGATGCGAATCTTCACACTGACTCTTGTTATCAAATTAGTTTTACAAGTTCCGATGATTCTTATTTTCCATACTTATGGACCTTTACTTGCGACAACTGTTTCATTCTTAGTTGGTGTTTTCTTATTCATTAGAAAATTACATGAGTTAACTCATTTTTCAATTAAGAATACAGTTCGTGGAATTCAGGGAGCAACTTTACTGACAGGATTTATGGCGATTGTGGTTATTATCGTTGAAATCATTCTAGGTTTTATTTTCGGTAAGAGCCCAGGGCGTATTGCGTCAGTATTTATTGCGGCGATAGCCGGTGGTGCAGGATTTTATACTTACCTCTGGTTTGCTGCTAAACTAGGACTTTTAGAGAAATGGTTTGGTCCAAGAGGATTATCTCTCCGTCGAAAACTACATATTTAACAAAAAATAAGTCTGTCAGTAAAATATTTGCTGACAGACTTATTAGTAAATGCTAAAAAAGGATAAAAAATGGCTGAAATCACTGAAAATACAAAAAAGATTTTAGAAGTCATTCTCAATCTAAAAGAAGGAGAAGTGATGAGCTACCGAGATGTGGCACACTTGGCTGGTCTTTCAAATGGGGCCCGACAGGTTTCGAGAGTTTTGCACTCCATGTCCAAAAAATATGGACTTCCTTGGTGGCGTGTAGTCCGTTCTGACAGAACAATTGGACTGCCGGAACCTGCCAAAAGTGAACAAATGGAACTTTTGAAAAAAGAAGGAGTTTCATTTACAGCCCAAGGAAAAATAGTTATCGAAGATGAACTGCTTTGATAGATAAAAAAAGTACTTCTAGAAGAGGTACTTTTTTTTATAAATTTAATTACCAAATTTTAAGGCGTTTTTCTGGTGCACGATACATTTGGTCTGTTTCTTTGACATCAAAAGTTTCATAAAATTCTTCAAGATTTGTTGGTGGAATATTGGCACGGAGTTTAGCAGGAGCATGGACATCCATTGATAAAAGCATTTGTTGGAATTCTGTGCTTGCTTTCATACGCCAAATTTTAGCCCATTGGCTAAAGAAGGCTTTCAAATCAACATCATCTTCCTCTTTGGCTGCGGTTAGCGCAGCAGTGATTCCACCTTGGTCAGCAATATTTTCTGACACAATGAGTTTTCCGTTTGCTGGACCAGCTTCAGTTTCAACGCCATCAAAGAGCTCAATCATTTCTTTTTGTTTTTCTTCAAAGGCTTCGTAGTCTTTATCTAACCACCACTTGTTCAAATTCCCTTCTTTGTCAAATTGGGCGCCGTTGTTATCAAAAGCATGAGAAATTTCATGAGCAATGACAGCGCCGATTCCACCATAATTTTGTGATGAAGATTGTTCAAGAGAGTAAAAAGGAGCTTGCAAAATTGCTGCTGGGAAAACAATTGTATTACTATCTGGACTGTAATAAGCATTGACCATATGAGCCGGCATATGCCAAGTTGTTTTATCCACATCTTCTGAGAATTTCTCAAAAGTTCGAGCAGTCAAAATTTCATCAAATTTAAGGGCATCTTCATAAAGTGAGCCAGAAGTTGTTTTTAAACGACGATAAATTTCAGGCAGTTTATCTGGGAAACCAATGAAAGGAGTGATGGCATCCAATTTTTCAATGGCTTTTTCAGCTGTTTCTTGACTAAGCCACTCGTTTTTAGACAAACGCGCTTGGTAAACCTTAATCATTGCAGTGACCATCCGTTTAACATCGGCCTTAGCAGCTTCACCAAAATATTTTTTACCATAGAATAAACCAATTACTTGGCTAAAATAAGACTCGGTCAAATCAAGTTGATGTTTTTCTTGACTTCTTGCTTCTTGAACATTTGAGAGAAAACGTCCGTAAGCTCCACCAAGAATTCTAAGATCTTCATTGAAGAAAGAAGTAGCACCACGTGCAATTTTAGTCAGCATCCAAGCTTTAATGATTGACCAGTTTTCTTCATTGGTAAGTGAATCAAATGATTCATAAAAACGATCTTCATAAACAATGACTTTATCAGGCTCAGTTTTTATTAAATCTTTAATTAAAGTTTTTAAATCTAGGTTTTTAACTTTACTGACAAAGCTGTCAGTAGAAATTGGATGATAAAGGTCAGCATATTTTGCCCACTCTTCAGAAGTATTTGCTGACGGAACTAAAAGAGCATCGAATTTAAGGGCAGACTTTGCAATTTCTTCTGCATTTTCAACGTCAAATGTCTTTAAAATTTCGCTTGTATTTTTAGCCCAAAAATCAAGTAATTCTTTTTTTCTAGGGTGTTCATCGTTATAATAGGTGGTATCAGGTAAAATCAAGCCCGGACCAGAGAAGCCAAGAGAATAGTGAATGGCATCTTTCATATCAGGTTCAACACTAAAAGAAAATGGAAGAGGAGCCTGTGAATGGAAAACGAGTTGAGTCAAATTATTTTTAAAATCTTCAAAAGTATTTAAAGTTTCAACTTTAGCAAGTTCATTTTTTACCGCAGAAAAGTCCGCTTTTTCTCTCGCTTCCCAATCTCCCGCTTTATTATAAAACTTGATAGCCTCAAGTAATTCTGGATGATCAGTAGGTAGATTTTGCGATAACTCAGCTAAATCTTTAGCTAAATTTTTCTCATTTTTTAAAACTAATTCATCAAATGCTGAAATTCTGGGCTTGTCAGCTGGAATTTGTGCTTCTTTTAACCAGTCTGCATTAACAGTAGCAAATAAATCATCTTGAACTCTAGTCATATTCGACCTCCTAAGATTATGGATATTTTTTACATTATATCACACTTGCATAAAAAGCACTGACGATATTATCAGTACTTTTTAGGACTATTTTAAATTAAAGGAAACTCAGAATCAAGAAGTTCTGAAACGATAAATTTTAGCAATTTCACCCGATAATCCTGGAATTTCAGCAAGTTCGCCACTGTCACGACTGAAACAAATCAGTTCTCCATCTGCAATCAAAAGTTTAGCAAAGTGATTATGTTGGATTAAAAAATTGTGAGCGGATTCAGATGAATTGGCGCTACTATACTTCACGAAAAGTAAATCTCCATTTCCTGGAGCATCAGCATCCAAAGAGCCACCAATTAATTCAAAAACGGCATCATAATCATCAGGAAGTTGTTTGGTAAGAAGTTTAATTGTTTTTTTACTGTCTTGAAGTGCCCAAGTATTGTCGCCACAAAAAACAAATTGTCCAGCACTTAAAGAAATTGGCTCTCTCTCGAGCAGTTCAAGTTCATCAATTCGATTTTGGATATAATTCAGCAAATTTTGTTTGTTATCTAAAGTAAGATATTCAAACAAGAGTTTTGCTTTATTATAGCTGTATTTATCATCTTTATCGAGAAGATACTCGGTCGTGACATTAAAATAATCAGCAATTTCTGTCAACCTTTTGGCAGAAGGTTCTTTTCCCAAGCGATAATTAGCTAGGGCGTTTCTGGGATATCTCAATTCTCTTTCGACTTGATTGAAAGATTTCTGAGAATCAACAACTAAAGTTTTTAAACGGTCATAGAACATTAAAATCACCTCAATATGTATTGAATAAATATTTTTAATATTTGTAACAAATACATTATATCATATAGTTATTAGATATAAAATACCTTAAACTTAAAAAAATAGCAATATTTAGTTTGGTATATTAATTAATGCAAATTTATTAAGAAAATTGACATCTTAAACGTGATGTGGTAGTATAAAAGTAATCATAGGAATACTCGGTGCGCTTTTGAGAAGAGGAGGGAGAAAACTTGAAAGAAATTTATAATAAAATCCAAGACATAAATCTTATTTTGAAAAGATCATTTATTGACCTTGGAAAACCATTAGCTTATCAAGAAGTGGTAGAGAAAAGTGCCGAAGTTTTAGAATCTAGCCTTTTTATCATAGACACTAAACGCAATTGTTTAGGTTATGGTTTTGCTGATACTGATAACTCTTATCAAGACGATACAAACCTCCAAAATTTTTTTATCTATCAAAAAATATCAAAAGATATCTCTAGCCAAATATTAAATCACTACGAAATGAGTACAAATCTGCCCATGGCTCACTCAATTTTGGAACCAGTAAAAGAAATTTCGAGTAAATTTCCGAATAAATTTCTCACTTTTCTTCCTATAGAAGGAAATCATTTGAGACTAGGGACTCTTTTTCTATTAACAGATTCACCTCTTGAAGAAGAAAAAAGAATCTTGGCAGATTTTCTATCAACATTTATCGGAAATCAAATGTCTTATATTATGTTGGCAGAACTGGAAGGGCAACGGCGAAATGAAACCTTTGTTTCATTGGTTCAATCCTTATCTCGTTCAGAATTAGAAGCCTTTAAAAGTATTATTGAAAAAATTGAATGATAAGCTAGATAAGCCTTGAAAATTTCTACAATAAATAGTATAATAGAAATAATGGTTTGTCAGCAAAATCTGTGGGATATATTGTCCCCATAGGCTTTGTAAGCAACGAAACACTACTGTTTTCGTTGCTTTTTTGGCGTCTTTTATATTGAATAAACCAGAAAAGTTATTAAAAAGACAAACTACTGACTTTTCGGTTTTTTTAATTAAAAGTTCATCAAAAACACAGACTTTTTTAATCAAATCTAAAAAATAGAGGAGAAAACACTTGGCAGGACATGACGTAAAATACGGTAAACACCGTACAAGACGCAGTTTTTCACGTATTAAAGAAGTAATCGGTTTGCCAAACCTCATCGAAGTTCAAACATTAAGTTATAAAAACTTCCTCGATGAAGGTCTTGCAAATGTCTTCAAAGAAATGTTTCCAATCGACAACTTTGCGGGTACAATGGAACTCGAATTTGTTGGTTATGAAATGAAAACCCCAAAATACACTGTTGAAGAAGCTCGTGCACATGACGCAAACTATTCAGCACCTATCTATGTAACCTTCCGTCTTGTAAATAAAGAAACTGGTGAATTAAAAACACAAGAAGTCTTCTTTGGTGACTTCCCACTCATGACTGAAATGGGGACATTTATCAATAATGGTTCAGAACGTTTGATCGTCAGCCAGTTGGTACGTAGTCCAGGTTCATATTTCCACCTTAAAACGGATAAAAATGGTCTTGAAAGTTTTGGACATACCACAATTCCTAACCGTGGAGCTTGGTTTGAGTTGGATACAGATGCTAAAGGCATTGGTTATGTTCGTATTGACCGTACTCGTAAATTAACTTTCACAACAATGCTTCGTGCGCTTGGATTTGGTTCAGATGATGAAATCCTTGAATTGTTGGGTGAAACTCAACTTTTGACAGACACAATTGCAAAAGATGTTCATAAAAATCCGGCTGACACTCGTGTAGAAGAAGCCCTCAAAGACATCTATGACCGCTTGCGTCCAGGAGAACCAAAAACAGCAGACAGCTCACGTGGCTTACTTGTTGCGCGTTTCTTCGATCCAAAACGTTATGATTTTGCTCCTGTTGGACGTTATAAATTTAACAAAAAACTAGCTCTTAAAAACCGTTTGCTTGGTTTGACTTTGGCTGAACCAATTGTTGACCCAGAAACTGGCGAAATTCTTGTTAATACAGATACACTTGTGACTCGTGATGTGCTCGATTTAATCGAACCATTGCTTGATAATGGTCTTGGAAACTTCGTTGTTGAGCCTTCTGATGATGCAGTAATTCCAGAACCAATCACTTTGCAAAGTATTAAAGTTTATTCTCCTAAAGATTCAGAACGTGTTGTGACATTGCTCTCAAATGGTAATCCAGATTCAGAATGTCGTGTCTTGACACCAGCCGATGTTATTTCAAATATCAGCTACTGGCTTGGTCTTGCTGAAGGTATTGGTAAAGTGGACGATATTGACCACTTAGGTAACCGTCGTATTCGTTCAGTTGGGGAATTGCTTCAAAACCAAGTACGTATCGGACTTTCACGTATGGAACGTGTCATTCGTGAACGGATGTCATCTTCAGAAAACGAAAATATCACACCGCAAGGTTTGATTAACATTCGTCCTGTAACAGCTTCAATCAAAGAATTCTTTGGTTCATCACAGTTGTCACAATTTATGGACCAACATAATCCTTTGTCTGAGCTTTCACACAAACGTCGTTTCTCTGCCTTAGGACCTGGTGGTATCTCTCGTGACCGTGCTTCATATGAAGTGCGTGACGTTCACTACACTCACTATGGCCGTATGTGTCCTATTGAAACACCTGAAGGACCAAACATCGGTTTGATTAACAACTTGTCATCATATGCCAAAGTTAATGAATATGGTTTCATCATGTCACCATATCGTCGCGTTGACCGTGTGAATGGAATTGTTACTGACGAAGTTGAATATTTGACTGCCGATGAAGAAGATAACTACACTGTAGCCCAAGCGAACTCACCATTGACTGATGATAGTCGCTTTGCTAATGAAACAGTTATGGCTCGTCATACAGGTAACAATATTGAAGTTGAAGCTTCAACAGCTGACTATATGGACGTTTCACCTAAACAGGTTATCGCCGTCGCTGCTGCTTGTATTCCTTTCTTGGAAAACGATGACTCCAACCGTGCCCTCATGGGTGCCAACATGCAACGTCAAGCAGTTCCATTGATTGACCCACATGCACCTTGGATTGGTACTGGTATGGAACATCAAACCGCTCGTGACTCAGGAGCTGCACTTCTTGCTAAGCATGCAGGTGTCGTTGAATATGTTGACGGTAATGAAATCCGTGTTCGCCGTACATCTGGTGAACTTGATATTTACAATATTACAAAATATCGTCGTTCTAACTCAGGAACTTCTTATAATCAACGTCCATTGGCTCGTCTTGGCGAAAAAGTTGAAAAAAATGACATCATCGCTGACGGTCCATCTATGGAAAATGGAGAAATGGCCCTTGGTCAAAATCCACTTGTTGCTTATATGACTTGGGAAGGTTATAACTTCGAGGATGCGGTAATCATGTCAGAACGTTTGATTAAAGACGACGTTTATACATCAATTGCCATCGAAGAATATGAATCAGAAACACGCGATACAAAACTTGGCCCTGAAGAAATTACTCGTGAAATTCCAAACGTTGGGGATGAAGCACTCAAAAACCTTGATGAATCAGGAATTATCCGTATTGGTGCTGAAGTTAAAGATGGTGATTTGCTTGTTGGTAAAGTAACGCCTAAGGGTGAAACTGACCCAACACCAGAAGAACGTTTACTTCGTGCAATCTTCGGTGAAAAAGCTCGTGAAGTTCGTGATACTTCACTTCGTGTTCCTCACGGAGGTGGCGGTATTGTTCATGACGTTCGCGTATTTACCCGTGAAAATGGTGATGAATTACCATCAGGTGTGAATAAACTCGTTCGTGTCTTCATTGCTCAAAAACGTAAGATTCACGTTGGGGATAAAATGGCCGGTCGTCACGGTAACAAAGGGGTTGTTTCAAACATCGTTCCAATGGAAGATATGCCTTACTTACCAGACGGAACACCGATTGATATCATGTTGAACCCACTTGGGGTACCATCACGTATGAATATCGGACAAGTTATGGAGCTCCATTTAGGTATGGCTGCTCGTACACTTGGAATTCACATTGCAACTCCAGTGTTTGATGGAGCCTCTGATGAAGATATCTGGGATACTGTTAAAGAAGCTGGTATGGCTGCTGATGCGAAAACAGTTCTCTATGACGGACGTACTGGTGAACCATTTGATAACCGAATTTCAGTCGGTGTCATGTACATGATTAAACTTCACCACATGGTTGATGATAAACTCCATGCACGTTCAGTTGGTCCTTACTCACTCGTTACACAACAACCGCTCGGTGGTAAAGCACAGTTCGGTGGACAACGTTTCGGGGAAATGGAAGTTTGGGCGCTTGAAGCTTATGGTGCTGCCAATGTTCTTCAAGAAATCTTAACTTACAAATCAGATGACGTAATTGGACGTACGCGCGCCTATGAAGCTATTGTTAAGGGTGAACGTATTCCTAAACCAGGTCTTCCTGAATCATTCCGCGTATTGGTTAAAGAATTACAATCACTTGGTCTTGATATGAAAGTCCTTGATGCTGACCGTAATGTTCTTGACTTACGTGAATTGGATGAAGATGAAGTAATGACTCGTCCAGATAATACAGAAATTACTCCTGAAATGCTTGAAGCACAGGAAGCTATTGTTGCACAAGCAGAAGCTGAAGAAGAAGCTTTGATTAACGCTGATATTGAAAAATAAGATTTTGTAATTAATATTTTGAGATAGATTTACTGACAAAAATTCTGTCAGTAAATCTCTGATCTCAGAATCGTCTAGCGTTAAATTTATTAGAAGTGGAGAAAGAATTGGTTGATGTAAATAAATTTGAGAGTATGCGTATTGGTATCGCATCTCCACAAAAAATTCGTTACTGGTCATTCGGTGAAGTAAAAAAACCAGAAACAATTAACTATCGTACACAAAAACCTGAACGTGAAGGACTCTTTGACGAACGTATTTTCGGTCCTCAAAAAGACTGGGAATGTGCTTGTGGAAAACTTAAAGGTGTTTTCTATAAGAATCAAGTCTGTGAACTTTGTGGTGTTCAAGTAACAACTGCAAAATCACGTCGTGAACGTATGGGACATATTGAGCTTGCTGCTCCAATTTCACATATTTGGTATTTCAAGGGAATTCCATCACGTATGGGACTTGCTCTGGATATGAGCCCCCGTGCACTTGAAGAAGTAATTTACTTCGCAAGTTATGTGGTTATTGATCCAAAAGAAACTGATCTTGAGAAAAAACAACTCTTGACTGAGCGTGAATATCGTGAACAACTTTTGAAAAATGGTTTTGGTTCATTCGTTGCAAAAATGGGTGCTGAAGCAATTCAAGATTTGTTGAATGATGTTGATATTGACAAAGAAGTTGCTGAACTCAAAGAAGAACTCAAAACAGTGACTGGACAACGTCGTGTAAAAATTATTCGTCGTTTAGATGTTTTGTCAGCTTTCAGAAAATCAGGCAATGCTTTATCTTGGATGGTCTTAAACGTATTACCAGTTATTCCACCAGATTTGCGTCCAATGGTTCAATTAGATGGTGGACGTTTTGCCACATCTGACTTGAATGACTTGTATCGTCGTGTTATCAACCGTAATAACCGTTTGAAACGTTTGATGGAACTTAATGCTCCAAATATTATCGTCCAAAATGAAAAACGGATGCTCCAAGAAGCAGTTGATACATTGATTGACAATGGTCGTCGTGGTCGCCCAATCACTGGTGCTGGTAACCGTCCATTGAAATCTCTTTCACACATGTTGAAAGGGAAACAAGGACGTTTCCGTCAAAACTTGCTTGGTAAACGTGTTGACTATTCTGGACGTTCAGTTATCGCTGTCGGCCCAACACTTAAAATGTACCAATGTGGTGTTCCACGTGAAATGGCGATTGAGTTGTTCAAGCCATTCGTAATGGCTCAACTTGTTAAGAAAGAATTGGCTGCTAATATTCGTGCGGCTAAACGTAAAGTTGAACGTCAAGATTCTGATGTTTGGGATGTACTTGAAACGGTTGTTAAAGAACACCCTGTTCTTCTTAACCGCGCACCTACGCTTCACCGTTTGGGGATTCAAGCTTTTGAACCAGTCTTAATTGATGGTAAAGCCATCCGTCTTCACCCACTTGCTTGTGAAGCCTATAACGCCGACTTTGACGGTGACCAAATGGCCATTCACTTGCCATTGTCTGAAGAAGCACAAGCTGAAGCACGTCTTTTGATGCTTGCTGCTGAACATATCTTGAACCCTAAAGATGGTAAACCGGTTGTTACACCATCTCAAGATATGGTCCTTGGTAACTACTACCTTACAATGGAAGAAAAAGGTCGTGAAGGCGAAGGAATGATTTTTGCAACTCCTGAAGAAGTTGAAATCGCAATGCGTAACGGTTATGTACACTTGCATACACGTATTGGTATCGCGACAAAATCACTCAATAAACCTTGGACTGAAAATCAACAAGATAAAATCTTGGTAACCACTGTTGGTAAAGTTATTTTCAACTCAATCATTCCAGAAGGAATGCCTTACTTGAATGAACCAACTGATGTTAACTTGACAACTTCAACTGATGACCGCTTCTTTATGGATGCTGGTCAAAACATCAAAGAAGTTTTGGCTGGAATCGATACTGTTCGTCCATTCAAAAAAGGATATCTTGGAAATATTATCGCCGAAGTATTCAAACGTTACCGTACAACAGCTACATCTGAGTACCTTGACCGTTTGAAAGACCTTGGTTACCACCAATCTACTTTGGCTGGTTTGACTGTGGGTATCGCTGATATTCCTGTTGTTGAAGATAAACATGAAATCATTGATGCTGCGCATAAACGCGTAGAACAAATCACTAAACAATTCCGTCGTGGTTTGATTACTGATGATGAACGTTATAATGCCGTTACTGGTGTTTGGCGTGATGCAAAAGAGTCTCTTGAAAAACGATTGATTGAAGAACAAGATTTGACAAACCCAATCGTTATGATGATGGACTCTGGAGCCCGTGGTAATATTTCCAACTTCTCTCAACTTGCTGGTATGCGTGGATTGATGGCTGCTCCTAATGGTAAAATCATGGAATTGCCTATCATCTCTAACTTCCGTGAAGGACTTTCTGTCTTGGAAATGTTCTTCTCAACTCACGGTGCCCGTAAAGGGATGACCGATACGGCCCTTAAGACAGCCGACTCAGGTTACCTCACTCGTCGTTTGGTTGACGTTGCCCAAGATGTTATCATTCGTGAAGACGATTGTGGTACTGACCGTGGACTTGTGATTGCTGATATTGCAACTGGTAAAGAAATGGTTGAACCACTCTTTGAACGTTTGGTTGGTCGTTATACTCGTAAATCAGTCCTTCATCCAGAAACTGGTGAAATGATTATTGGCGATGATACTTTGATTTCTGAAGATATTGCTCGTAAAATCATTGAAGCTGGCGTTAAAGAAGTAACAATCCGTTCAGTATTTACATGTAAAACACCACATGGTGTATGTAAACATTGTTATGGTATCAACTTGGCAACAGGTGATGCTGTTGAAGTTGGTGAAGCTGTTGGTACAATCGCCGCTCAATCTATCGGTGAACCTGGTACTCAGTTGACAATGCGTACATTCCACACGGGTGGTGTTGCGTCAAGTTCAGATATTACTCAAGGTTTGCCTCGTGTCCAAGAAATCTTTGAAGCACGTAACCCTAAAGGGGAAGCAATCATCACTGAAGTAACTGGTACAGTTGAATCAATCGTTGAAGATGGCGCAACTCGTACTCGTGAAATTACTGTCAAAGGTAAAACAGATACACGTAGCTACACAGTAGGTATGGCAGATGTCTTGATGGTTGAAGAAGGCGAATTTATCCACCGTGGTGCGCCTTTGATTCAAGGTTCTATTGAACCTAAACATTTGCTTCAAGTTCGTGATGCTTTGTCAGTGGAAACTTACTTGCTCGGTGAAGTTCAAAAAACTTACCGTTCACAAGGGGTTGAAATTGGTGACAAGCACATCGAGGTAATGGTTCGCCAAATGCTTCGTAAAGTTCGTATCATGGACAATGGTTCAACTGATGTGCTTCCAGGTACTTTGATGGACATTTCTGATTTTGAAGCTTTGAATGAAACTGCACTCTTGAATGGTGAAATGCCTGCAACTGGTCGTCCAGTCTTGATGGGTATTACTAAAGCCTCTCTTGAAACAAATTCATTCTTGTCAGCTGCATCATTCCAAGAAACAACTCGTGTGCTTACAGATGCCGCAATTCGTGGTAAAGAAGACCACTTGCTTGGTTTGAAAGAAAATGTTATTATCGGTAAGATTATTCCTGCTGGTACAGGTATGTTCCGTTACCGTAACATCGAACCTTTAGCTGATTTGACAAATGCTCCAGAAGTAAAAGAAGTTGAAACAGAAACTGTGGAAAACTAATTTTAAATCTAGAAAATAAATAAAAATTACTGACATAAATTCTGTCAGTAATTTTTTTATCCACCGATTTGATATTTTTTTGTTTGTGTTGAGCTGTCAGTAACTTTTTTTATTAAATTTACTGACAAAATCATTAAAAACATAAAATCTCTGTCATTTTTGGTAAAATAATTCTATGACTTATTATCTCCTTGCAAATCCCAATTCTGGTGCAGGTAAAGGTGCACGAACATTGGAGATTCTGATTCCATATTTGGAAAAAAATAATTATAATTATCGACTTTTTAAAACTAATGCTCCTGGTGAAGAAGGAGATTTAGTAAAACAAATATTAGAACTTAAAGTGGCTGAAGACCATTTAGTGATTATAGGCGGTGATGGGACCATTTCACTTGTTATAAATGAACTTCCAGAAGAAGAAGCATTTTCGTATATTCCATCAGGTTCAGGTAATGATTTTGCTAGAAGCTTGAACTTAATTCTTGACCCAATTGAATCTTTTGAGGCTGCTCGCAGTGGAATGAATCATGAAATTTTTATTATGAATTATCAATCTAAAGGATTGAATGGCTATGCTTTAAATAATATTGGGATTGGATTAGATGCGGCGATAGTACAAGCTTCCAATGAAGGAAAACTTAAGCAATTTCTAAATAAATTAAAGCTAGGGAGTTTTTCTTATATTTTGACCGCTTTACATGTTTTAATCACTAAAAAAGCATTTCCAGCTTTGATTGAGATAGAAAATCAGCAAATATCTTTAGAAAAAACTTTCCTGATGACTTTTACCAAACATCCATATTTTGGAGGAGGGGTAAAAATTTCCCCAGAAGCTTCCAACCAAAATGCAGATATTCATTTGGTAGAATACAGTAAGCATTCTTTATTTCGAACTTTTTCCTTGATTCCGAGTGTTCTTCGTGGAACTCATTTAAAACATCCTTTATTTCTCCATCGTGTTAATCCAGACTTTTCCGTAGAACTAGCAGAAAGTCAATCCGTACAAATTGATGGAGAAATTCATCATTTAGCTGCCGCTGACAGACTTTCCATCAGTACTGAAAAACGAATGATTATTTACTGACAGAATAAAAACTCCGTAATTGGAGTTTTTATTTATTTAAAATTAATTTTTATACAAAAATGATTGTATTTTTATACTTTTTATATTATAATTATGCTATTGTTTTTTTATAAAAATAGAAATTATAAAAGAGAAGAGAGAAAATATGAATTTTGATTTTTTACCGAAATATTTACCCTACTTTAATGATGGAATGATTGTAACGATATTTATTTCAGCTTTTGTGGTCTTAATTGGAACGCTTTTAGGGATTGTCACAGCATTGGCAAAAATTTCTAAGATTGCTCCATTACGCTGGCTAGCCAATATCTACATTGAAATTTTTCGTGGGACACCTATGCTGGTTCAAATCATGCTTGGTTTTGGCCTAATGGGAAGTATTTCTTTACCTACTTTTCAAGTAGGAATTTTGCAACAAGATTTGGGACGTTTGATTCCCGGAATTATCGTGATTTCGTTGAATTCTGGTGCTTATATGGCGGAAATTGTTCGGGCGGGGATTGAAGCAGTACCTCTTGGTCAAAAAGAAGCGGCTTATTCTTTGGGGATTCGACCAAGACAAGCGATGACAACCGTTATCCTACCTCAAGCATTGCGAAATATTTTACCAGCCGTAGGAAATGAATTTGTAACGATAATTAAGGACAGCTCACTCCTTTATACGATTGGGGTTATGGAAGTTTTCAATGGCGCACAAACCGTGGCGAATTTGACTTATCAAACGATTAGTCCAATGATATTTGTTGCACTTTACTACTTTGTGGTCACTTTTGTTGTTAGTCGCTTGCTTGTTCTGTTTGAAAAGAAACTTGGGAAAGGATATGCGAAATAATGAATGAATATTTAATCGAAATTAAAAATTTGCATAAATATTTTGGGAAGAATGAAGTATTAAAAGGACTTGATATCCAAATAAAAAAAGGTGAAGTTGTTGTGATGATTGGACCATCAGGTTCTGGAAAATCAACTTTTTTAAGAACAATGAATTTATTAGAAAAACCAACTGATGGAGAAGTTTATTTTGAAGGAATTAATATTGCTGATAAATCTGTAGACGTCTTTAAACACCGCGAAAAAATGGGAATGGTTTTTCAGCAATTTAATCTTTTTCCAAATATGACAGTCCTTGAAAATCTTTGCTTGGCCCCAATAAAAACAGGGAAAATGACGAAAGATGAAGCTCTAAAGACTGCAGAAGATTTACTTCAAAGAGTTGGCTTATCAGATAAAGCAGAAGCCTATCCACAGTCTCTATCAGGCGGACAGCAACAAAGGGTAGCTATTGCTCGGGCTTTGGCTATGAATCCAGATGTAATGCTTTTTGATGAACCAACGTCGGCACTTGATCCGGAAATGGTTGGGGAGGTTCTGTCAGTAATGCAAGAACTTGCCAAAGAAGGGATGACGATGGTCGTTGTCACTCATGAAATGGGCTTTGCTAAAACAGTTGCTGACAGAGTATTATTTATGGCTGATGGAACAATTGTTGAGCAAGGCAAACCAGCTCAAATCTTTGAAAAGCCTAAAGAAAAACGGACCCAAGACTTTCTAGCTAAAGTCTTATAATAAAGGTTTCATATAGTTATATGGAATATCAAAAAACGGCATGAGTGCTGTTTTTTTTCTGGTCTGTGGTATAATACTATTAAGACTGGTAAAGTGATAGAAGATAAATTATAGAAAAGAGAAACAAAATGAAGTATGAGGATATAAATGAAAACACTATAAAAATCACCTTGTCTTTTGATGATTTGACAGACTATGATATCAAGTTATCTGACTTTTTTGGAAATCAAGAAGTCATTGAACAATTTTTCTATGAATTAGTTGATGAACTTGGCTTAGAAAATCGTTTTGGAAATGTAGGGATGTTAACTTTCCAAATTCAACCCTTCCCACAAGGCGTTCACATGATTGTTCATGAAGAAGCAATGTTGGGTGAAGGGGGAGAGATTCCAGATGATCCTGAAGAATTTGAAGAATTAATGACTGGTTTTTATAATAAATTAAATGAAATAGGGGCAGATATGGCGCGCGAGCGAGGAATTACTGATTTTAAACCTGGACTTGGTTTACCAGGGGCTAAAAAAGAAGAAGCCGAACATGAGCCAGACTTTATATACTACTCTATTCGTTATGATGACATGATGTCTGTCTTGACTGGAATAAAAAATGTGAAATTCGCAGATGAAGAGTCAGAATTTTACCGTTATGATGGTAATTTTTATCTTGTTGTTTTAGATAATCAAAAAGCAAAAGGTAAAATGCATGTTGAAAGCACACGTTCACGGATGATGGAATATGGTGAAGCGACAAAAATGAGTCGAGAATTTTTGCAGGAGTATGGTGAATGCCTAATCACAACGCGTGCTTTAGACGTTCTTAGAAAAATCTAAATATGGTTGATACATTAAAAGAAATCCCTTTTGCACTCAAGTTTTTAATGGTTATAATTATCACTTTTGGTATTTCAGTGATTTTAACCCCAGTTATGACTTTTGTGTCTAAGGTAATTGGCGCTGTGGATAAACCCAATGAGCGCCGCATCAATAAAAAACCGATGCCTTCAGCTGGAGGCTTGGTTATTTTCATTGCTTTTGCGGTTGCCACATTATTTATCCTTCCGCAAATCGTGCATGCCCAACCTCCAATCCATGCCCAACCTCCCGGAAACGGAAATGGTCACCCTCCCATTCAATTAGTTAGTTATTTGAGTTACATTTGGCCCTTTATTGTGGGTGGTGGAATTGTTGTTTTGACTGGTTTGGTTGATGATATAAAAGAAATATCACCTAAAATGAAACTCTTAGGTTTGACGATTGCTGCGAGTTTTATTTGGTTCTTTACCAATGCACGTTTTGATAATTTAAAAATTCCTTTTGGTGGCCCTTTATTAATTTTTCCGGGCTGGTTATCCTTTATCTTTACGGTATTTTGGATACTGGCTATTACGAATGCGATTAATTTAATTGATGGTTTAGACGGACTTGCCAGTGGGGTATCCATTATTTCACTGACGACAATGGGAATTGTCTCTTACTTTTTCCTACCAAGTCCAAATGTGTTCTTACCAATTACTATTTTCACGGTAGTAGCTGCAATCATGGGATTCTTTCCCTATAATTATCACCCAGCAATTATATATTTGGGAGATACAGGAGCTTTATTCCTTGGATTCATAATCTCGGTTGCCTCTTTACAAGGCTTGAAAAATGCGACTGCTGTAGCCGTTTTAACTCCCTTGTTAATTTTGGGAGTGCCGCTCACAGATACAATCATGGCTATGATTCGTCGGAAATTAAATCGACAATCTATAGCAACAGCTGATAAAAGGCACTTGCACCATCGGCTCATGGCACTTGGCTTTACACATCGTGGCGCTGTACTTGTAATTTATGGAATTGCCTCAATTTTTGCCTTTATCTCGATTCTCTTGCAATTTTCAAGTCGAATTGGTGGAATCTTACTAGTAATTGCATGTCTTTTTGGACTAGAAATCTTTATTGAACTTGTTGGAATTCTGGGTGAAAATCGTCAGCCAGTCTTGAAAGCTTTGAAATTCGTTGGAAATTCAGCTTATCGTGACGAAGTTCTTCACCCTGAACGGACTGACAAAAGAGATAATAAAGACCAAGAACAGTATTCAGTAGTAGATGAAGAAGTTGATGAACCGACACAAGAATTTCCAATTCAAAATTATCGAAGAAGTCGACATAAAAAATAAAAAACCTCTAATTTTATAGAGGTTTTTTGATATCTAAAAAAGCCAAATGTCATTTATTTTTTATATTGCGATTGATAAAAATAATATGAGCGAAAATAACAAATTTTATCAATTTTTTGTTAGAATAGAGACTATAAATGTCAAATACAATTGACAATTCAAAGGAGCGAAAAAATGGCTACACTTGAAATTAAAAATCTTCATGTGGCGATTGAAGATAAAGAGATTCTCAAAGGAGTCGACCTAGTCATCAATACCAATGAAATTCATGCAATTATGGGACCTAACGGAACTGGTAAATCGACTTTATCGGCAGCGATTATGGGGAACCCTAATTATACCGTCACTGAGGGAGAAGTTCTTTTTGATGGTCAAAATGTTTTAGAGATGGAAGTTGATGAAAGAGCTCGTTTAGGCCTATTTCTTGCAATGCAATATCCATCTGAAATTCCAGGAATCACTAACGCAGAATTTTTACGGGCAGCAATGAATGCCAAACGTGCTGAAGATGATAAAGTTTCTGTCATGGAATTCATCAAAAAATTGGATAAAAATATGGATGTCTTGAGCATGAAAGAAGAGATGGCGGAACGTTATCTCAATGAAGGATTTTCTGGTGGTGAAAAGAAACGAAATGAAATTCTACAACTTTTGATGTTAGAACCAACTTTTGCTATTCTTGATGAAATTGACTCAGGACTTGATATTGACGCTTTAAAAGTCGTTGCAAAAGGTGTTAATTCAATGCGTGGCGAGAAATTTGGTGCATTGATTATCACACATTACCAACGTTTGCTTGATTACATTACACCTGATGTTGTCCACATCATGATGGATGGTCGTGTGGTGAAAACCGGTGGTGCTGAATTGGCTAAACGTCTGGAAACTGAAGGATATGTCAATATTGCTGAAGAACTTGGACTAGAATATAAAGAAGAAGTTTAAGGAAAGGAGCTAGTAAGTCTATTTTTATCTACTGACAAAGCTGTCAGTAAGTTTAACTGTTCATCAATTTACTGACAGAATAATTTGTCAATAAATCGATAAGTTTACCTATAAAAATAAAAACTTGCTAATAATAATTATGAATCAAGACATCTTAAACTTTTCACAAATGCATGCTGAACCAGCTTGGTTGTCAGATTTACGCCAAAAAGCGGCGCTTGAATTTGAAAATTTAGAATTACCAAATATTGAACGAGTTAAAATCAACCGTTGGGGCTTAGACCATTTAACAATTTCTGAAAATGAAGAAATTGGCTCTGTTCCCACTTTTACAGAAATCCCAAATCATCCCTTGCTTGTTCAAGTTGGAAGCCAAACGGTTATGGAACAAATGACGAAAACGCTGGCTGAACAAGGGGTAATTTTTACAGATTTCAATTCGGCTTTGACAGAAATTCCAGAATTAGTTGAAGAAAACTTTGGAGCTGTCGTTCCCTTTAATGAAAGTCGTTTAACAGCAGCAAATGCTGCAACTTTTAATTCTGGTTTGGTTCTCTACGTTCCAGATGGTGTGGAAGTTCTTGAACCCATTGAATCAATTTTGATGCAAGAGGGTTCATCAGAAGTTCCCTTTAATAAACGAATTTTGCTTATTGTAGGAAAAAATGCGAAAGTTGATTATCTCGAGCGCTTGGAAACAAGTGGGGAGCAAACAGCCAAAGCAACAGCAAATCTAGTTGTTGAAGTGATTGCAAAAGCAGGGGCGCAAGTCAAATTTGCAGCCATTGACCGTTTAGGAAAAAATGTCACAGCATCAGTTATTCGTCGCGGTTTGATTGGGGATAATGCAACAGTTGACTGGTCAGTT
The DNA here is from genome assembly GCF_036648155.1 of Lactococcus sp. Taxonomy (NCBI): domain Bacteria; kingdom Bacillati; phylum Bacillota; class Bacilli; order Lactobacillales; family Streptococcaceae; genus Lactococcus; species Lactococcus sp. The sequence goes on from NZ_JAVXIY010000004.1 coordinate 189,175, forward strand.
GGAGTCATGAATGACGGAAATGTTGTGGCTGACTTTGACAGTGACCTTAAAGGGAATGGTTCTCATTCACAAATTAAAGTGGTGGGAATTTCAACAGGTCATCAAACGCAAGGAATTGACACAAGAGTGACTAACTTTGGTCTAAATTCTGTTGGTCATATCTTGCAAAATGGTGTTATTCTTGATAAAGGAACTTTGACCTTTAATGCCATTGGTCATATTATCAAAGGCGCTAAAAATGCGGATGCCCAACAATCTTCTCATGTTTTAATGCTTTCTGATAAAGGACGAGGAGATGCAAATCCAATTCTCTTGATTGACGAAAATGAAGTAACCGCAGGTCACGCAGCTTCTGTTGGGCAGGTTGATGAAGAAGATTTATTTTATCTTCAATCTCGTGGACTTGATGAAGAAACAGCTAAACGACTTGTTATTCGTGGATTCCTTGGCTCAGTCGTCAGTGAAATTCCTGTCAAATCAGTCCAAGCAGAATTTATTGAAACTATTGAAAGAAAGCTGGGCATGTAATGCTTAAAGGCATCAAAAATGAATTTCCAGTTCTGAATCAAATTGTTAATGATGAACCTTTGGTTTATTTGGATAATGCAGCAACCACTCAAAAACCTTTGAGCGTTTTGTCAGCGATAAAGGATTATTATGAAAATGATAACGCCAATGTCCATCGTGGGGTTCATACATTAGCAGAGCGAGCGACTGAAAAATATGAAGCAGCGCGTGAAAAAGTCCGTCAGTTCATCAATGCTAAATCAACAAAAGAAGTTTTGTTTACTAGAGGAACAACGACTTCAATCAACTGGGTTGCTCAATTTGCTGGGCAAATCTTAAAAGCAGGTGATGAGATTGTCATTTCCATTATGGAACATCATTCTAACATCGTTCCTTGGCAAGAAGTAGCTAAGAAAACAGGGGCAATCTTAAAATTTGTTTATCTCAAAGAGGGCGAATTGGATATGGAAGATTTGCGGCAAAAAGTCACAGCGCAAACGAAATTCGTGTCAATTGCCCATGTCTCTAATGTCTTAGGGACAATTAATCCAGTAGAAGAAATTACCAAAATTGCTCATGAACACGGCGCCTACCTGGTGGTTGATGGGGCACAATCTACGCCACATATGGCGATTGACCTTCAAAAAATGGATGTCGATTTCTTTGCTTTCTCAGGTCATAAAATGATGGGACCCACAGGAATCGGTGTTCTTTATGGCAAAGAAGAATTACTTAATCAATTTGAACCCGTAGAATTCGGTGGGGAAATGATTGATTTTGTTTATGAAAGTCATTCAACCTGGACAGAACTTCCTTGGAAATTTGAAGCAGGAACACCAAATATAGCGGGTGCTATTGCTTTAGGAGCAGCCATTGATTACATTCAGACACTTGGAATTGACCAAATTCATCAACATGAAGCCGAATTGATAGATTATGTGATGCCAAAACTTCAAAATATTGAAGGCTTAACAATTTATGGACCCAAAGATAACAAAAAACGTAGTGGAGTTATTGCTTTTAATATTGAAGGCCTTCATCCGCATGATGTCGCTACGGCATTGGATATGGAAGGGGTAGCAGTCAGAGCTGGTCATCACTGTGCTCAACCATTATTGAATTATCTTGGTACTCCGGCAACGGCTAGAGCAAGCTTTTATATCTATAATACCAAAGCAGACTGTGATAAATGGGTTGAGGCACTTCAAAAAACAAAGGAGTTTTTCAAACTTGATTAATATGCTTAATTGGGTCGCCTCCCTCCCACTTTGGTTGGCAACCACTTTCTTATTCGTTGTTGTTTTCTTTAGAGCTCAATGTACCTTTTGGCTAGGAAAATTGAGTTACCATGGAATATTAAAAACAAAGTGGGGCAAAAAGCTTGAAAAAAATTCAGAAACCTCCTCTGGAATTATAGCCATTCAACGGATTGGTTGGCCAATTATTCCCCTCTCTTTTTTAACGGTTGGTTTTCAAACTGCTGTTCAATTTGGAGCGGGTTTAACAAACTGGTCTTGGTTTAGATATACGCTTGCTGCGTTACCAGGTTATCTAGCATGGGGCTTCATTTATGCTATTGGAGGACTCAGCCTTTTTCGCTCACTTGTTCAAGGATCGGTTGGCTTACTTATACTATTTGTTATCATTATTTTAGCGGTAGTGATTGCAGCGAATCTTGTCCTTCGATATATTCGTAAAAATGGGATAAAGACCGATGACTAAATGAGCAAAAAGTTACTGACAGAAAATTTATTGACTAATAATAATTCTGTCAGTACTTATGAATAGATTTCAATTTTTTTCAAAAAATAAATCAAAACAATATATAAAAATTAGAAAAAAGAAAGTGTGAAAGCGTGGCTTTATCTAAATTAGATAATCTATATCGTGCAGTCATTCTCGACCATTCATCAAATCCGCGTCATGCTGGAGAATTACATACAGGTTGTATGATTGATCTTAATAATCCAACTTGTGGAGATGTCATTCGACTGACTGTTGAATTTGAAGGAGATGTGATTTCAAACATTGCCTTTAGCGGTCATGGTTGCACAATTTCAACAGCTTCAGCCTCAATGATGACAGTGGCAGTTCTTGGAAAAACCAAAGAAGAAGCCAAAGAGTTGGCAACTGTTTTTTCATCAATGGTGACCGGTGAAACTGACGAACGTCAAGAAGCACTTGGAGATGCTCAATTTCTTGCGGGTGTCAGTAAATTTCCAGCTCGGGTAAAATGTTCAACTCTAGCTTGGAATGCTCTAAAAAAAGCCATTGATTTTGGTGAAGCACAAGAAACAGTAATTCATGGTGAGTAGCTAAAAGTTACTGACAGATTTTTTATCAGTAAATTAAAGACTTGTCAGCTAGGCTGAAAAGTCTGTCAATAATAAAATGCCAAAGAGGAAGAAAAATGACAGAAAATAGTACACAAGAAGTCGTCAAAGACCTCGAAGAATATAAATTTGGATTTCATGATAATGCAGAACTTGAATTTACAACCGGTTTAGGCTTGACCGAGGAAGTCATTCGTGAAATTTCTGAGACTAAAAACGAGCCTGAATGGATGTTAGAATTTCGTCTGAAATCTTTTGAAACTTTTAAAAAGCTAGATATGCCAAAATGGGGACCAGATTTATCTGGTATTGATTTCAATGACATCGTTTATTATCAAAAGGCGTCAGCAAAATCGGCTCGCTCTTGGGAGGATGTTCCCCAAGAGATCAAAGATACTTTTGAAAAAATTGGTATTCCAGAAGCTGAACGTTCATACTTGGCAGGAGCCTCAGCCCAATATGAATCAGAAGTTGTTTATCATAATATGAAAGATGAATTTGAAAAATTAGGAATTATTTTCACTGACACTGATTCAGGCTTACGTGATTATCCAGAAATTTTCAAAAAATATTTCAGCAAACTTGTTCCGCCAACTGACAACAAATTAGCAGCTTTAAATTCTGCTGTCTGGTCTGGAGGTTCATTTGTCTACGTTCCTAAAGGAGTCAAATGTGAGATTCCTATTCAAGCTTATTTCCGTATTAATAACGAAAAATCAGGACAGTTTGAGCGGACATTGATTATTGTTGAAGAAGGAGCCTCTATTCAATACGTTGAAGGATGTACTGCCCCAACTTATTCAGCGAGCTCACTTCATGCGGCAGTCGTTGAAATTTTTGTTGAAGAGGGTGGCTACATGCGCTACTCTACCATTCAAAACTGGTCAGATAATGTTTATAACTTAGTGACTAAACGTGCGGCTGCAGAAAAAAATGCAACCGTTGAATGGATTGATGGGAATCTTGGTTCAAAAGTATCCATGAAATATCCTGCTGTGCATTTAAATGGGCCAGGAGCGCGTGGAACAATGCTTTCAATCGCTTTTGCTGGAGCAAATCAAAATCAAGATACAGGTGCTAAAATGATTCATAATGCACCAAATACTTCAAGCTCAATTATTTCAAAATCAATTGCCAAAAATGGTGGAGCAGTCAATTATCGCGGGCAAGTTACTTTTGGGAAAAATTCTAAAAAATCAGCTTCTCATATTGAATGTGACACAATTTTGATGGACGATTTATCAAAATCAGATACCGTTCCATTCAATGAAATTCACAATTCACAAGTTGCCTTAGAGCATGAAGCGAAAGTTTCAAAAATTTCTGAAGAACAACTTTATTACTTGATGAGTCGTGGTTTGACAGAAAAAGAAGCTACAGATATGATTGTCATGGGATTCATTGAACCATTTACCAAGGAATTACCAATGGAATATGCTGTTGAATTAAATCGTTTGATTTCTTATTCAATGGAAGGTTCTATTGGGTAAAATAGAAAAAGTCTTTAAAATATCATTTATCTATAATCAAAAAGGTTCAGCAATTTAATTGTTGAACCTTTTTGATTATACAAAGTTATAAAAATCATTATTTTATACCTGAAAACTCATTTATTTTTCAATAATTCGCTTAATAATTGTCTCCGCAGGTTCAATTTTATTAATATAAGCAGATGAGGTTCCGGCCATGAATGCTCCATTTAATAAGTCACCTTGTTCAACTGCAGATTTTAATGATTGGTTTGAGGAGGTTTCTGAAGGTTTTTTTAAGAGTCTCGCTAGATGACCTTTTTTGTTTGAAATTAGAATCGTTTCATTTTTTTCAGACTGACAAATCAGCTTTTGATAGGTTGAAGAAATCTGACACTCTTTGGCAAGCAGAAAGGCTGTACCAACTTGCGCACCACTAGCACCTAAATTTTTTGCAGAGGAAAAACTATGATAATCATGTATTCCTCCCGCAGCTATAAGGGGAAGAGGACAAAGAGAAGTGATTTCCTCAAGGAGTGAGGAGAGATTTTGCGTTCCTACATGGCCACCAGCCTCGGTCCCTTCAGCGATAATCCCAGTTACTGGAAGTTCTAACATTTTTTTGGCAATTTTCAAACTAGGAACAACTGGAAATAGTTTGATATGGTTAGCCACAATGGTATCAATGTATTTTTTAGGACTACCAGCTCCGGTCGTGACGACTGATATTTTTTCATCATAGATGACTTGTAAGAGCTGATCAATATTTTTATCAAGCAGCATTAGATTAACGCCAAAGGGAGAAGAAGTGAGTCTTTTAGTTTGATGAATCATTTCCTGTAATTCACTTGCTGTTCGGCCACCACTACCGATAATTCCTAAAGCTCCGTTATTGGATACAGCAGCTACTAACTCGACATTAGTCGCCCAAGCCATTCCTCCTTGAAAAAGTGGATATTTTATCCCAAGTTGATGATACCAAGTCATGTTTATATTCTTTCTATCAAAGTTTATGAAATACAGGCTCTGACCAATAACCAATTTCAGAGCCGTTCACTGAAAAAATTTTCCCAGTTTCTGGTCTGTCTATCAAGTCATTGATAATAAAATGAGCCACCTCAGAACTTGAGCCCAACTGCCATTCTTTTGGTAATTCCTGCCCGTAATGTTCTTCTAACTTTTCTAAGATTGGAAGTGTCATATCGGTCTTTGCTGCTGGAGAGACACAGTTTACTCGGAGATTAAGCTTTTTTAATTCTTGGGCCAGCGTTTTAGTTAAAGCAATCACTCCTGCTTTTGCTGCCGAATAGTTTGTTTGACCAAAATTTCCAAAAAGAGCAGATTTTGATGTCATCATAATGAGCTGACCGCCTGGATTAAGCTTATTAATCAGAGCATGGGTGACATTAAACACACCTGTTAAGTTTGTAGAAATAACATCATCCCAAGCCTTTGTTGTCATTTTAAAAAAGGTGCTGTCAGCAGTAATTCCAGCATTATTAATTAGAATATCAATCTCTGTTATTAATTGAGAAGCTGTTTGAATGCTGAGGCGATTAGAAACATCTAATTCAATGGCTTGAATTTCTGCGTTTGGAAAGTCTTTTTTTAGTGTATCAGATCTCTTTTTTAAGGCCAACGGATCGCGTCCAGTCAAGATGACTTTATGCTTTTTTCGGATTGCTTCTTGAGCCAGTGCCCAACCTATTCCTCTTGTCGCGCCTGTAATCAAAATTGTTTGTTTTTTCATTTGTTCCACACTCCTTTAAGAATCATTTTTTGATTAGCGTCATTAATTTGAAAAGTTTTTTGATTAAAATCAAAACATAAAATTTCTTGTAAGACTGCGGGTGAAAAAAAAGTTACTTTCAAATATGTTAGCTGTTCCTGATAGGTTTTCTGATACATTTTTTCTAAAAGATATAAAAGCAAATTGCCAGGAAGAATTGGTTGTTCTAAAGAGTGCAAAGGATTAGTATCATAACTTATTTCGAGATAATTTACCAAATCCCTTTCATTTATTTGTTTGTATATTTTCATTCCACGAATCCTCGGATAATAATGTTAATTTAATTTCTGTCAGTAGTTTTTGGTTCTTTGTCAGCTGTAAACTCAAATCCACAATATATTTTTGAAAATGACTTGTGGTTCGTTGACTTACTAGATAAAGTTCAATCTTATCAAAAGTAAAATCAGAGGAGGCAAAGTGGCTAATCTCTTCTGACAATAACCAATTTTGTCCATTTTTTAGATTGTCAGGAAGATTTTCAAGAAGCTGCCAAACTTGAGGAAGTCTACTGACAAAAAAAGGATTTTCAAAAAGTATCTGATATTTTTCTTTGTTTTTTATTTTAGAATGCTTAGAAATAATTGTCTGAGTCAGTAAAATCATTCGCGAAACCACCGATTTCCGAGCAGAATGGAAATTCCCATCCCACCAGCAATACATAAAGTTGCAATACCAAGGCAGGGCTTCTCTAGCTTATTGATGCGATTTAATAATCGAGAAATTAAAATTCCACCGGTTGCACCATAGGGATGACCAAAAGCTAGTGCCCCGCCGTAAGAGTTCAATTTTCTGTCATCAAGCCTAAAATGATTTCGGAATAAGAGGGCTTGACTGGCAAATGCTTCATTCAATTCTATTGCCTCAATCTCAGCAACTTTAAGATTGAATTTTTCAAGAAGTTTTTCAGTTGATTTTATTGGCGCTAGCAGAAAATCTGTGGGAGCAAGAGCAATCGTTGCTTGTCCAAGATAATAGCCTTGAAAATCAAATGGCTTATCTGAATTAGCTAGAATAAGAGAAGAAGCACCGTCATTTATAGGACAGCTGTTTCCGGCAGTAGTTCGACCATTTTCAGTAAAGGCAGGTGATAATTTAGCCAGGGCTTCAAGTGATGAATGAGGACGAACGGTTTGGTCTCGGATTATGCTTGAATTCTTGCCCAGATATGGGAGAACTTCACTCATCAATGATTTATTTTTGATGGCTTGATTAGCTTTTTGATGACTATTGAGAGCATAGAGGTCTTGAGACTCACGAGAAATATTATATTTACGGGCAGTAATATCTGCAATAATTCCCATATCAAGATCTTCATAAGGTTCAGGAGCCATTTTAAACCGTTTGATTGGCAATTGACTCTTAGCATCAATAGTGATATTTGATTGTGAAGTGTTTTCTACCCCACCTGTACAAATTATGGAGGCCTCACCCGACTGGATATAGTTTGCGGCTGTAATCAATGCTGTTAATCCCGAACCGCACTGATGATCAATTGTGAAAGCAGGGACCTCAGTTGAAAATCCAGCTTTTAAAGCGCAACGTCTGGCCAAATTTCCACCCTGATTTGTTACATTTCCCAATATGACATAATCAATCTCAGATTTTTTGAGAAATGAATTTTTTTTAAATTGTTGTTCAATAAGATTCTGATACAAACTTTCAGGGGAAATATTTTTATAAAAACCATTTATTTTACCAATTGGTAAACGATTTGCGGCAATTATTCCTACAGAGTTATTAAAAGTCATGATAGATTCCTTTAAAGTAGTTTTGTTCTAATTCTTTTCTGGATAGTTTTTGATTTGAAGTTAGCGAGAGTGTTTCGGCTTCTAAATAAATTTGTGGACGTTTATATTTTGGAAGTTCTTGATTTAGTCTTTCTTTCACTAGTTCTTTTTCTAGTGGTTTTACAACTAAGAGCGCAATTTTCTGACCATATTTTTGATCGGATATTCCAAAGGCTGCACATTCTTGACATAAATCTTTTACAAATTGCTCAATTTCTTCTGGAAAAATTTTATTAGCCCCGTGTTCAATAATGTCAGCACGTCTACCAAATAAATAGAGAGTGTCATTTTTAATAGTTCCTAAATCGTCAGTCGTCCATGACTGAGGGCTAACTTGATTGAGATATCCAGAAAATAAATAAGGACTTTTGACAATGATGCTATGATTATCGTCAAATTCAACTTGTGCATGCGGGAAAAGTTTTCCGACAGCCGCTGTTTTTTTCCCATTTTCAACAAATTGCCAAGAAATAAAGCTTGTTTCGGAGCTCCCGTAAAATTCAATCATCTTTGTTAAGGGAAGTTGATTTTTTATTTTATCAATCGTTTCTGGGCTTAAAGTTCCTCCGCTTAAAAATAAAGTATTGAGAGAAGATAAAACACTGAGTTCATTAAAAATATTCAAAAGATAGGTTGGAACAGTAAATAAAGCCCAACTTTTTTTAATTTTGCCGAATTGTGATGGACTAGTAATGGGGAGGAAGCTTTTACCAAGATATAAGGAGCAAACCAAACTATGAAGTCCCAAAGAGGTAGTCATAGGGCTGGTAGTTGCCAGACTTTCAATTTTTTTGAGTTGAAATAAGTCATTAATTGTTTCAAAGCCTGATTTCCAAGAAAGCCAGTCTCGTAAGTAGATTTTAGGCTGACCGGTTGTACCAGAAGTGGCAGCTAAAAAGAAGGTGTTATCGGGAAGAGCGTGATTATCAATATTTGTTTTGGGAGTAAAAGAATCTATCACAAGGGGATAATTTCCACTTTCAATAATTGCTAAAAATTCGGTAGTAAAATTTATGATGTTTTCATTTTTTACAATCAAAATTTTTTTAAAAGAATTTTTATATTTTTGAGCACTTTTCTTAATCATAGTTCCAAGTTGCTGATAAGTATAGCTATCTGGTCCGATAATTAAAGCTGTTTTATCAGCATAAAGAGAAACTAAATGTGAGAAATTAAATTGATTGTTGTGTTCCATTGCTGGTTTCCTTGTTCAATAAGCTTATAATTTTAAAAACAGTTAACCAAAATTTGATTATAGGGTTACTATTTGATATGATACCAGTATAATAAAAAAATCTTTTATTGTAAAATATAAAATTAGGAGTAACAACATGACTAACAATCAGAAAGTCAAAACATTAACTTATTCAGCCTTTATGACTGCTTTTATTATTATCTTGGGATTTTTACCAGGAATTCCAATTGGTTTTATTCCAGTGCCAATCATTCTTCAGAATATGGGGATAATGATGGCAGGGGGGCTTCTTGGCCCTAAATATGGTACAATTTCGGTAGGTGCTTTTCTTGCTTTAGCTTTAATTGGTTTACCTGTTCTGACAGGAGGGAATGGTGGTGCGGCTAGTTTTTTAGGGCCTTCAGGTGGTTATCGAATAGCCTGGCTCTTTACCCCATTTTTAATTGGCTTTTTCCTAAAGAAACTAAAAATTACGACTTCCCAAAATTGGTTTGGAGAGTTAATAATTGTTTTATTATTTGGGGTTATTTTTGTGGATTTTGTTGGAGCAATCTGGCTATCTTTTCAATCTAATATTCCACTATTAACTTCTTTAATTTCTAACTTAGTTTTTATTCCAGGAGACTGTATCAAAGCCATTTTAACGGTCGTCATCGTTCGACGCCTTAGAAAGCAAGGAGGTTTTGAACTTTATTTTAGAAAGTGATAGTTATGCAAACAACAAAACAATTTGTCTTGTTAGAACTTCTTCGGCAAAAAGGAAATTGGGTTTCAGGAGATGAATTAGCAGAAGAGCTAAATATTAGTCGTGAGAGCATTTGGAAAGCAATCAATACTTTAAAACGTAAAGGAAATCAGATTGTCAGCCGAAAAAATTTAGGATATAAATATATTGGAAATGAATCATTAGACGAAGATACGATAAATTTTTATAGTGGAATGAAATTTGAAAATGATATTTTCGTTTTTGATGAAGTGACTTCTACACAGGAAGTGGCAAAACAATATTTGACGACTCATGAGGTCAAACAGCCGCTTGTTTTTGTTGCGAATAATCAATCTCAAGGACATGGGAGGCGCGGTCGAAAATTTTATTCGCCAAGTGATACTGGACTATATTTTAGTCTTATTTTACCTAATCCCAGCCATGATATTTTGAAAATAGGTTTATTGACTACAAGTGCTGCTGTTTCCGTGGTCAAAGTACTTGAAAAATTTTATGAGGATAAAAACTTTAAGTTAAAGTGGGTTAATGATATTTATCTAGATACTTATAAAGTGGGAGGTATTATCACAGAAGCGGCTTTAGATTTAGAATCGAGTTCTGCTAGCAATTTTATTATGGGAATTGGCTTAAATTTGGCAACTAAGGAATTTCCAGATGAGTTATTAGGAAAAGTGAAAGGAATTAATCCCGATATAAATATAGACCGGAATCAATTGATTGCAGAAATGGCTCAGGAAGTAATTGCTAATTTTTCAAATTATACTCACCCAGACTTGATTGAAGAATATCGCAAACGCTCTTTATTAGTCGGAAAAGAGGTTACTTTGAAATTAGGAACGAGCTCTGTCAAAGGAGAAGTACAAGGAATTGCTGATGACGGAAGTTTAGTACTCAAAGGGGATACAGGAAAGCTACAATCTTTCACGAGTGGTGAGGTTATAAAAGTTGATTGGTAAGAGAAGCAGGAGAGATACCGATGGAAAAAATTTGGGGAAAAGTGGTAGATGATGAGGGAAGGTGCAGTCATTATCATCAAGAAAATGATATTGTTGCATTAAAATGTTCTGGCTGTGAAAAATATTTTTCGTGTTATGAATGTCATGACGAACTAGAAAATCATCAATTTATGGCTACTGAAAAAGAAGATTTTCCAGTCCTTTGTGGTCATTGTAAAACAAAGCTGAATTTTAATGATTATTCACAAGGTTATTGTATCAATTGTAAAGCTGTCTTTAATCCAAATTGTCATCGCCATTGGAAAATTTATTTTAAATCATAAATTCTTTTTTTCATAAAATTTATCAAAGCTCAAGTTATTCTTGAAGTTTTAATAAATTTTAAATTAATAACAAAGAATATAGGCCGATAAAATGAAGTCTAAACAAAATGTATAATCTAGATTTTTGCTCATCGTTCCATTTAAAAAAATGATATAATGTGCAAAACCGTTATATATAAAATACTTTTTAACTTATGAAAAATTTTAAGGAAAATGAAAATGTTATTTACTGAATTAGCAAGAGAAAAATCAGCAAAATATTGGGAAATGAGTTTTGAACATCCTTTTATCGAAGGTTTAGTGACGGGGAACTTATCTTCTGAGGCTTTCCGATATTACTTACTTCAAGACCGCTATTATTTAGAACACTTTAGTAAGCTCTATCTTTATATTGCGGAAAAAACTGAGGATAAAATGATTCGAGAACATTTAAAATTAAATGCAGAAGAATTAAAAGAAGGTGAAATATTCATTCGAGAAGGTTTTTTTAGGGACTTAGATATTACCGAGCAAGAAATTTCAGAAACCGCTATTGCTCCAACAGCTTATCATTATGTTTCTCATATGTATCGTCAGCTCGTTGATGGTACGGTTAATACGGCTATTGCTGGCATGTTGCCTTGCGCTTGGCTTTATCATGAGATTGGACTTCGTTTGATTGATAGGGGTTCTTCTAACGCCTTATACCAACGATGGATTGAAACATACGCGAGTGAAGAGGTTACGGTACAAATCGAAAAAGAGTGTGCCATTATCAATCAACTTTATCAAGAAAGTAATGAGTCAGAACGTGAAAAAATGCTTGAAACTTTTGTGATTAGCAGTAAGATGGAATACGAATTTTGGGAAATGTCGATGAACTTAGAAAAATGGTAATTTTTCGGGAATAAGTGAGAAATATCGATAGGACTTATAATGTAAAAAAAACATTAATTTTATTTCAGTTATTTCTTGCAAACGGATACACAAAATGATAGAATATGTTTATCCTTATAGGAAAACGTTTACCTTTAAGTCATGGTTACGTTACTAAGCTATAGCGAGTAGCTTAATTTCTTTCAGATCCCTCCTAGTCAGGGGGATTTTTTGTTTTGTGAAATATAAAATTTTAAGATGATTATCTCCTCAAAATAATGAATCTATTGAGTCAAGATGTTCACTTGAAAATAATTCGCTTTTAAGTGAGAAAAAGCTTGTCACTGGTATCTTTAGATGGTATAATTTATTGTGGTGCAAAATTTTATATGCTAGTTAGGAGAAGTAGTGGAACATTCAGCTACTCAGCGCGAATCCCAAAAAATCTGGACGGCCATTAAAAACTGGTTTCTAGTGGACAAAGTTTTTCTGATTTCGTTTATTATTGCAATTATTGCCATTAGTTTGGGTGGAGTGACAACTCGTTTTTTCAATTATCATGTCATTGTTACGGTTTCAGGATTGATGCTTGTCATTGGTGGTTTTAAGGAAACAGGATTGTTACAGTATTTGGGACAGACCTTAGTCAAAAGAAGTACAACAACGCGTCAGCTTGTTCGATTTACGACGCTACTTACCTTCTTTTTAGCCGTTTTTTTTACAAACGATTTAACAATTTTGACGGTTTTACCGCTCTATTTAGCGATTACTAAAGAAATTAAAAATCGAAAATCAGTTTATATTGGGGCAGCTTTAATTGTTCCAGCTTGTCATATTGGTTCTGCTTTGCTTCCGCAAGGAAATCCGCATAATCTCTATCTTTATTCGTTTTATAAGGTAGCGGCACATCATGGTGGAGTTCCCCTGACAAATTTAGACTTTTTCAAAGGAACTGGGGCTTTATGGATTTTAGGTTTATTGATTTTGATGATTGCTTGTCAATTCATCGATAATGAGCCTTTGGTTATTGAAACTAAAGTGAATCAATTTAATAAAGTTGAAACTTCTATCTTCGTTGTTTTGATGTTGTTAATGGCAGCTTCTGTTTTTGGTTATGTGAATTTTTATCTTGCTGGAGCAATCGTTGCTCTAGTTGTGCTAATTTATCGTCCGCGACTTTTTAAAGGAATTGATTATCATCTTTTATTTACTTTTATCTTTTTCTTTTTGATTGTGGGTAATATCGCTAATATTCATGTGTTGACTGATTTTATCAGTAATACCTTAGTTGGACCACAGGCTTCTTTTTTAGGAACCGTGATTATGAGCCAGTTTATTTCTAATATTGCGGCCCCCATCTTGATTTCGCCATTTACTCCCCATGCTGTTTCTTTGGTCCTTGGAGCTGATATTGGTGGGATTGGAACAATTGTTTCCTCTATGGCAACACTGATTGCTTATAAGGTGATTCGGATGAATGCGCGGGGCGAAACACGTGGTTTCGTAAAATATTTTACAATTGTCAATGCCGGATTTGTCCTAATTTTAACACTGATTGGTTTGATTATTGTGACACTTGTTGGTTAAAATGTAAAAGTTGGACTTTCCAACTTTTTTTATTTTTCAAAAAATTGAAAGTTACTGACAGGTCTCATAGGCACTTTTATTTATTTTTAAAATTTTATTATCTAGCGATGTGAGAAGTTCTGTCATTAGTTAATAATTGGTGTATAATAGATAAAAACTATAAAGGGGATAAGATGGAGTTTAGACTAGCAAAAAAAGCTGATGCTCAGCGACTTTTAGAGATTTATAGACCATATGTTGAAAAAACAGCCATTACTTTTGAGTACGAAGTGCCTACACTAGAAGAATTTGAAAATCGAATTGAAAAAATTGGGAGTCAATTTCCATATCTTTTAGCGATTGAAAATGGTAAAATCATTGGTTATGCCTATGCAGGGACCTACCGTGAACGGGCGGCTTATGATTGGGTGGTCGAATTATCAATTTATTTAGATGAAAAAGAGCGACAACATGGAGCTGGAAGTGCCCTTTATCAAAAGTTACTGACAGCCTTAGCGGCACTCAATTATCAACGGGCCTATGCTTGTATTACTTATCCAAATCCAGCTAGTGTCGCTTTCCATGAGAAATTTGGATTTCAACAAATTGGACTTTTCCCCAAGGCTGGTTATAAGTTTGAACAATGGTATGGAATTGTTTGGTTAGAATTAGCACTACAAAAATCTGAAGAGGTAAAGGCTCCAAAATTACTGACAGATTTATCAGAAGAGGAAATAAAAAAAATCTTGGAATAATGACCAAGGTTTTTTTATTATATAAATTATAAAAGAAGTAAAACATTTTGCCTTTTGTAAGAAAAATATTAAAATAAAATTAAAGAAAATAAATATAAATTAGAAAGGAAGAAAAAATGAACAAATTTATCTGGTCCATTTTTATCCCAATCCTGATTTTTGCAGGACTACTGACCCTTCTGGGCTTTCTCTTAGAAACTCAGCACTTTTACTGGCTTCAAACCATTGAGCTCATTTATCTTTTTGGAAGTCTGCTTATTGCTTTTACTAGTTTTCGTATCTGGAGACTTGGCATAAAAATTCGGAGAATGAAAACATTAAAAGTATTATGGCTTTTTCTAAGTTTTGGATTTTTACTTGACTTAATTAATACTGGAGTCTATATCGCACAGGGGCGTGGCTTACTTTGGGGAATGAGTAATTATAATTCGGCTCTTCCGGCTTTCTTGGCTAGTCTGCTACTTTTAGTCTTGTGTTTTAATGGGTTGAGAAATCAAATGAAAACGGTAAAATAAAAAGACAAAATGAACAATTTTTTGTCTTACCTAAGGAGAAAAAGTAGGTGAAAAGTGAAAATAAAATGATATAATTAGAAAAAAAAGGAAAAGTAAGAGAATTTATGACATTAAAGATTGACAAAGTTCAAAAAAACTTTGGGAGTAAAATCGCCGTTGACCATCTTAATATGATTATCAAACCTGGGGAGGTCATGGGACTGATTGGTCAAAATGGTGCGGGAAAAACAACAACATTTCGGATGATTCTTAATTTCATACCAACTGATCAAGGGAAAATTACTTGGCAAGGCGCTCCGATTACCCAAGAAATCAAACAAAAAATTGGTTTTTTACCCGAAGAGCGGGGCCTCTATCAAAAAATGACGGTAGAGGATCAAATTCTTTATTTTGCCGAACTACATGGGATGAAGCGGGCAGATGCACGTTTAAAACTTCAAGATTGGATGAAACGTTTAGAAGTCGTTGGAAAATCAACAGATAAAGTTCAAACGCTCTCAAAAGGGAATGCCCAAAAAATTCAATTTATTGCCACCTTGATTCATGAGCCAGAATTTTTAATTTTAGACGAACCATTCACAGGACTTGACCCTGTAA
The DNA here is from genome assembly GCF_036648155.1 of Lactococcus sp. Lineage (NCBI taxonomy): Bacteria > Bacillati > Bacillota > Bacilli > Lactobacillales > Streptococcaceae > Lactococcus > Lactococcus sp. The sequence continues at coordinate 204,549 of NZ_JAVXIY010000004.1, forward strand.
ACACAGAACTTTTGCGAAATGAAATTAAGCGAAGTCGTGATAAGGGAGCAGCAGTTATTTTCTCTAATCATAATATGAGTGATGTTGAGCTTTTATCTGACCACTTGCTGATGCTAAAAGGTGGGCAAACGATATTGAATGGTACGGTTGAAGATATCAGAGCTTCTTATGGTCGGACCCGTGTTTATTTAGAGTCGGACCTATCAAATGATGAACTTTCCTTAATTTCAGGAGTTGAGTCAATTGAAAAAAGAGGGAGTGGCCGTTCAATTAAAATTTCTGAAGCAAATGTTGGTCGTGAAATTTTTCAAAAAGTAGCCAAAGATGGCTATGTCCAAGCCTTTGTTCAATCCCCTCCCTCCCTTGATGAAATTTTCCGAATGGAAGTGGCTGAGCATAATCAAGAAGACCTAAGCGCGAAAAGTGGGGTGGCGAAATGAAAAATCAAACTTGGCTTGTTGCAAAAAATATTTATCGTAGTCGCATCAAGGGAGTGGGTTTTTGGGCCCTCGTTCTTTCTCCTTTTTTATTAGGAGCAATCTACTTAGTTATTGGTCTGGTCATCAGTAGCGGGGCTAATCAAACTCCGCAATTGGCAGTCGTAGATAATCCTGCTTTAACTCAAATTCTTTCTAAAAATGAGAGTTTAAAAGCTGATATTAAAAATGAATCTTCTTTAAAAGAGGCTAAAAATGAGCTTTCTGAAGGGAGAATTGATGGTTTTTTGACTGTTGAAGATGGGACTTACACCATTGTTACGGACAATAAATCAAGTGTCAAATTTGACCAAACAAGTTTTCAATCAGCACTAACTCAAGTTAATATATCAAAGACAGCTCAGCGTTTAAATCTATCGGCAGCTGATGTTCAAGAATTGCTCAGTCCAGCTAAATTTACGATGAAAACTCAAACAAGTTCTGGGCAAAAATCAACAGGAAATGCTCAGACTGGGGCAAATATTGCTATTGGTTCAATTGCTTCGATTTTAATCTTCACATTGATGATGATGTATGTGGGAATTATAGGGCAAGAAATTGGTAATGAGAAATCAAGCCGGATTATGGAGACTTTACTTGCGGCAACAAGCTCAAATGTGCAGTATTATGGGAAAATTATCGGTGTTATTTTGCTTCTGACCACTCAGCTTGGAATTTACGTTATCGGATTTGGAGTTGCTTATCCATTCATCAGAAATTTAGACCAAATCAAAGCAATTGGTGAAATGCTTTCAGGCATTACCTTTGGATTTGGAATTTATTTAGTCACGATGTCATTGGTTGGAATTTTGGGTTATCTTATTCTTGCTTCAATTGTAGCTTCTTTAGTGAATGAACAAGCCCAAGTTCAACAAGCTACTCAGCCAATTGCCTTTTTAGCGATGATTGGATACATTGGTGGGATTGCAGGCTCAACTGTGCCTGGAAATATTGTTTTAAAAGTGCTTAGTTTTATACCTTTTATTAGTCCAACTTTGATGACTAGTCGTTTAGCCATCCAATACTCAACCACTACAGAAGCCTGGATTGCTCTTGGCTTACAGTTACTAGCCACTCTGGCAATAGCCAAGGCTGGAGAAAAAATTTATGCGCGTAATGTGCTTTCTTATAGCGATGAGAAGATTATGAGTCAACTCTTTAAAGGACTGACAGGAAGACAGGCAAAGCGAAAAAATGCTGACAAAGTGGTCAGTAAAAATGGAAAAAAGAAAAATCCTTGGCGTCGAAATTCACCATTAAGACTGGCTCTTGTTATCTTAATTATTCTAATTATCTTGGCTTACCGGTTCATTTTTAAATAAAAACATTAATAATTTAACTCTTGGAAACTTTTCAAGAGTTTTTTCGTATATAAAAGTATGGAAAAAATTTTAGATAAATTAAAAGAATACTGGAAAATAATGCTTTTAGTTGTTTGTGCACTTATTGCTGGTGGAATTTTTTATATTTTCACCAATTCACCAAAGCCAGCTGAAACTCTGTCAGTAGAAAATTTGATCTCTAGTTCTACCAAAAGCTCTGTCAGTAAATTTAATAGTAGCAGTAGTGAAAAAAATAAAAATGAAATTATGGTTGATTTAAAAGGAGCGGTTGCAAAACCTAATGTATACCAAATTTCGTCAGATGAGCGCCTTGTTGATTTAATTAGGCAAGCGGGAGGATTTACTGATCAAGCAGACCAGAAATCAATCAATCTGTCAGCAAAACTTAAAGATGAAGAAGTGATTTATGTACCGAAAGTTGGGGAAAGTTCAAGTTCAGAAAGTACTGACAGTCCTACTAGCAGCTCTGTCAGTAATCAAATTTCAACGACAAGTGGTCCAAAAATAAATATCAATAAAGCAGACCTGACAGAATTACAAAAACTGACTGGAATTGGTCAAAAAAAAGCGCAAGATATTATTGATTTTCGCATGAAAAATGGTGACTTTAAATCAATAGAGGATTTGGGTAAAGTATCTGGCTTTGGGGATAAAACATTAGAAAAACTGAAAGATGAGATTTCTATTGATTAAATTTCCCTTGATTTTTCTAACTTATCTTGTTGTGCTCCTTTATTTTTGTATCTTTACTTACAATTTACCCTTGCTTATTTTATTTATTTGCTCAATTTTACTAGCTCTATTCAGAAAATATTATCTAATGATTCCGATATTAATTGTTTTTGCTGGATTTTTTCTGTTAATCAATAGTCTTAGTATTAGGGATAATGAAAATCAACCAAAAGCTCTCTCAAAAATTGAATTAATTCCAGATACAATTCAAGTCAATGGTGATTTATTGAGTTTTCAGGGGAGAATGAACGGACAAAACTATCAAGTCTATGACACATTGAAAAGTCTAAAAGAGAAAAAATTTTATCAGAACTTAAGTCAAAATTGTCAGTTAAGTTTCACAGGAAACCTTGAAATACCAGAAACTCAGCGAAATTTTAATGGTTTTGATGACCAAAAATATTTAGCTAGTCAAAATATCTATCGACAGATTACCATCCAGCAAATTACAAATGTGGAAATAAAAAAGAATTTTGACCTTCATACTTTAAGGCGAAAGGCAATTGTTTGGGCACAAAATCATTTTCCAAAACCGATGAGTGACTATATGACAGGCTTACTTTTTGGCTTTTTAAGCAAGGATTTTAATCAGATGAGCGATATTTACAGCTCTTTAGGAATTATTCATCTTTTTGCTCTATCAGGAATGCAAGTAAATTTTTTTATTGATTGGTTTCGTAAAATACTTCTTCGCATGGGACTGACGAGAGAAAGAGTGAATCTTGTTCAAATTCCATTTTCTATTTTTTATGCTTTTATGACGGGATTATCAGTTTCAGTTTTAAGAGCCCTTTTTCAAAAAAATATTCGTCTGACTTCTTTGGATAATATCGCAGTGACGACATTAGTTTTGATGCTCATAAGTCCAAAAATTTTACTGACGACTGGCGGTCAGCTTACCTTGTTTTATGCTTTTGTCATTTCGATGCTTAACCATTCTTTTTCTAATTTAAATGGATTGAAAAAAGTGCTGACAGAATCAGCAGTCCTTTCACTTTGTGTTCTTCCGTTACTCATCTTTGATTTCCATATTTTTCAGCCTCTTTCAATATTATTAACAATTATATTTGGTTTTCTTTTTGATTTTATGCTGCTCCCGCTGCTTTTATGCTGTTTTCTTATATCATTTTTGGGATTTTCGCTCAATTTAAATTTTATTTTTCAAATTCTAGAATGGCTAGTTCATAAAGTTGATTTACCCTTACATTACCCCTTTGTTTTGGGGAAACCTAGTTCATTCGAATTAATTATTCTATTTGTGTTAATTGGTTTATTCGTAGATTCATTTTTTCATAAAAAAAGGAAATTTTTTTTTATTGGATTTATATTTTTATTTTTTTTCATCACTAAAAATCCAATGAGAGCAAGCATTACAGCGGTTGATATCGGACAAGGCGATAGTATTTTTCTACAAGATAAGTTTAATAAAGAAAACATTCTGATTGATACTGGGGGACGACTTGCTCTTCCTCAAAAAAATTGGCAAAAAGCGCAGACGCAATCAAATGCTGACAAAACGCTTATTCCTTATTTAGAATCCATGGGGGTGGCTCATATTGACCAACTTATTCTGACTCATACAGATGCTGACCATGTTGGTGATTTCTTATCCTTAGCTGATAAAATAAAAATAAGAGAAATCTGGGTCAGTCCGGGAGAATTAACCAACAGTAGTTTTGTGGAAAAATTAAAAAAAGCAAAAATTCCGATTCATGTTAGTAAAGTTGGGGATAAAATTCCGATTTTTGATAGTTTTCTTCAAGTTTTATCAAATGGTTACACTAAAAAAGGTGATAATAATGATTCCATAGTGACTTATGGAAACTTTTACCATACAAAATTTCTTTTTACAGGAGATTTGGAACAAGAAGGAGAAAAAAAGCTTCTACAAAATTATCCCAAATTACAGGTAGATGTGTTAAAAGTGGGGCATCATGGCAGTAAAACAAGTTCAAGTCCGGAATTCATCAAAGAGATACATCCTAAACTTGCACTAATCTCGGTTGGAAAAGCTAATCGCTATGGTCATCCCAATCAAGAAACTTTAGAAACCTTAGCCAAATATCAGGTAAAGACACTCAGAACTGACCAAAAAGGGGCAATAAAATTAACAGAAGTAAATCAGCAATGGCAAATCAAAACAGTTAGATAAATGAAAGGAAAAAAGAGAGCAAAAGACATCTATAAAATGTTACAATAAAGAAGACGTTGAGTGCCTGTGGAAACTAAAAAAGTACTTCTTTCATTTCGTTTTTTTATTATTAAAAACAAAATGGAAGGAATAGTCATAGTGCACACTTTGAAAAAAGAAAACGAAGGTCAGATTTAAAAAGAAAGGAATTTTTAATTTAACAGAATTCAAGAAATTGAACTTATAATAGGTAGAAAGTTAACAACATTTGCTAACAACATAAAATTTATTAAGGAGACTTTTTATGGCAGTAATCAATATCGAATACTACTCAGAAGTTCTTGGGATGAATCGAAAAGTCAATGTTATTTACCCTGAGTCAAGTAAGGTGGAAGATTTTTCAAACACAGAGATACCCGTACTTTACCTTTTGCACGGAATGAGTGGAAACGAAAATTCATGGATGATTCGTTCTGGAATTGAAAGATTAATTCGACACACAAATTTGGCGATTGTAATGCCCTCGACAGATTTAGGTTTTTACGTGAATACCACTTATGGTATGAATTATTTTGATGCGATTGCCTTGGAACTTCCAAAAGTAATTCACAATTTTTTCCCAAATTTATCTACAAAAAAAGAAAAGAACTTTATTGCTGGTTTATCTATGGGTGGATATGGTGCTTACCGTCTTGCCCTAGGTACAGATCACTTTAGCTATGCCGCAAGTTTGTCAGGAGTTCTGACATTCGATGGAATGGAAGAGAATTTCAAAGAAAACCCAGCTTATTGGGGCGGGATTTTTGGAAATTGGGAGACTTTTAAGGGTTCAGATAATGAAATTTTGGCCTTAGCTGATCGTAAGAATGAGGAACGACCAAAACTTTACGCTTGGTGTGGAAAACAAGATTTTCTTTTCCCAGGAAATGAGTACGCAATAGTAGAGTTGAAGAAAAAGGGATTTGATGTTACTTATGAGAGTTCAGATGGTGTCCATGAATGGTATTATTGGACTAAAAAAATAGAGTCTGTCTTACAGTGGCTCCCTATAAATTATAAGCAAGAAGAACGATTGAGCTAATATTAAAAATTTCCATTTTATTCAAGACAAAAGTAAAAAGTTTGTCTATCAAACGCTTACAAAGACAAAAACAAGAGAAATGATGAAATTCTCATGCTTGTCTTTGACAAAAACTACGAATAGTAGTAGAATTTCTTAGTAAAATAAATTTGCGAAATCGCAATATAGAAAGAGGTCTATAATGACAATTACACTTGCCGCTCTTGGAGCAATTGCTATCGGTCTTGCAGCACTCGGAGCCGCTATCGGTGATGGACTTATCGTTTCAAACTTCCTCCAAGCCGTTGCACGCCAACCTGAACTTGAAGGAAAACTTCGTGGTTCAATGTTCATGGGTATCGCCTTCGTCGAAGGTACATTCTTCATCGCCCTTGCTATGGCATTCCTTTTCCGTTAAAATTTTTCTCAACAAAAAATTTTAAAAACAGAAAGGAAGAACAGGTATGGAATCAACATGGACCTTTAATATTGGGCCAATTCCATTTGATGGAACAATCACAGTAATGACTTTTGTGACTGTCCTCATTGTTTTCGGTCTGGTATTCTGGGCGAGCCGCAATATGCAGCTCAAGCCCAAAGGTAAACAAAATGTTCTTGAGTGGGTTGTTGATTTTGTCAATGGAGTTTCCAAAGATAACGTCGGCCCTCATGAAGCACCACGCTTTGCGCTCATGAACTTTACCCTCTTTTCTTTCCTTCTTATTGCCAACTGCATTGGGCTAGTAACTAAAATTAGTACGCCAGGTGATGTTTCTCTTTGGAAATCACCAACTGCAAATCCAACAGTCGATTTGACACTTGCGCTTCTTGTTGTTGTAATGTCAAATACACTGGGTGTACAAAAATTCGGTTTTAAAGGTTACCTCAAGGTTGCCTTCTGGAAAGATCCGAAAGGTCTTCTTCCAATGAACATTTTGGAAGAATTTACAAATGCACTTTCACTTGGTTTACGGCTTTATGGGAATATCTTCGCGGGTGAAATCATGCTTGGTCTTATTGCCGGTATGATTCAATCAACCATGTGGATGCTTCCAGTTGCGTGGATTCTAGAAGTTGCATGGATTGGCTTTTCACTTTTCATTTCAGCCCTCCAAGCTTATGTCTTTGTCCTTTTGACAAACTTGTACATTAGCCACAAAATCATAGCAGAACATTAAGAAAGGAGTAGAAATTGTCAACATTATTATTAGAAGCTGCTCCGAATACCGTTCTCGGTAACATCATCGTTGTATCTGGTGCATTTATTATCTTATTGGTATTGTTGCGCCTCTTTGCATGGAATGCAATTACAAGTGTTTTTGCAAGTCGTGCGAAAAAAATATCTGATGATATCGATGCAGCAGAAGCGAACAACAAACAAGCCGCTGACTTGGTTAAACAACGTCAAGCAGAGCTTGCAGGTTCTAAAGAAGAAGCTGCTAACATCATTCAAGTTGCAAATGACACTGCCTCACAAAACCGTGCGAAAGTACTTGCAACAGCAAATGAAGAAGCAACTAGCTTGAAGAAACGTGCGCAAGAAGATATCGAGCAAGAACGCAAAGAAGCTCTTAACACAGTTAAAGGCGATGTTGCGGACATCTCAGTTCAAATTGCTGAAAAGCTCATTGGACAATCATTAGATGCTTCTGCACAACAGGAATTAATCGACTCTTATCTCGCTAAGTTAGGAGAATAAGATGACAAAAGTAAATTCACAAAAATACAGTAAAGCTTTACTTGAGGTCGCCCAAGAAAAAGGACAACTTGAAGCAATTCTTACTGAAGTTAGCGAAATGATTCAGCTTTTCAAAGAAAATAACTTAGGTGCTTTTTTAGCAAATGAAGTTTATTCATTCTCTGCTAAATCTGAATTGATTGATACTTTGCTTCAAACTTCATCAGAAGTGATGTCAAATTTCCTGAATACTATTCGTTCTAATGGACGTCTAGCTGACCTCGGAGAAATACTTGAAGAAACTAAAAATGCAGCGGATGACATGTTTAAAATTGCTGACGTTGAAGTTGTTTCAAGTATTGCATTGTCAGAAGCTCAAATTGAAAAATTTAAAGCAATGGCTAAATCAAAATTTGATTTAAACGAAGTAACAGTAATTAATACAGTCAATGAAAAAATTCTCGGAGGATTCATTGTAAACTCTCGTGGAAAAATTATTGACGCCTCATTAAAAACACAATTGGCTAAAATCGCCGCTGAAATCCTCTAATCAGGATAGAAAAATTTTCTTCCTTTGTTAAAAACTTAGTGGAGAATTTTTCAAACTCAAACTGTTAAACTTTTGAAAACATGCAAAGGAAATTTTAAAACTTGCCTATCCATGCTCAAAAAGTATAACTGCAGTTTAAAGCTAAATAGCCTTGAACTAGTAAAAAATTTCTAGAAGGGAGCATATTTTTGGCAATTAAAGCTAATGAAATCAGCTCACTGATTAAAAAACAAATTGAAAATTTCACACCAGATTTTGAAGTTGCTGAAACTGGTGTCGTTACCTATGTTGGTGATGGTATCGCGCGTGCCTATGGCCTTGAAAATGCGATGAGCGGTGAGCTTGTTGAGTTTTCAAATGGTGTACTTGGTATGGCGCAAAACTTGGATGCTACAGACGTTGGTATTATCGTACTTGGTGATTTCCTCTCAATTCGTGAAGGTGATACTGTTAAACGTACAGGTAAAATCATGGAAATCCAAGTTGGTGAAGAACTCATCGGACGTGTTGTAAACCCACTTGGACAACCCGTTGATGGACTTGGAGAACTTAATACAGGTAAAACTCGTCCTGTTGAAGCAAAAGCTCCTGGTGTTATGCAACGTAAATCAGTCTCTGAGCCATTACAAACTGGTCTTAAAGCGATTGATGCCCTCGTTCCAATTGGACGTGGACAACGTGAATTAATTATCGGAGACCGTCAAACAGGTAAAACTTCAGTCGCTATTGATGCAATCTTGAACCAAAAAGGTCAAGATATGATTTGTATCTATGTCGCGATTGGACAAAAAGAGTCAACAGTTCGTACACAAGTTGAAACGCTCCGTAAACTCGGTGCGATGGATTATACTATCGTCGTAACTGCGTCAGCTTCTCAACCTTCTCCACTCCTATACATCGCTCCTTATGCTGGAGCTGCAATGGGTGAAGAATTTATGTATAACGGTAAACATGTCTTGGTTGTTTATGATGATTTATCTAAACAAGCGGTAGCTTACCGTGAACTTTCTCTCTTGCTCCGTCGTCCACCAGGTCGTGAAGCATACCCAGGTGACGTTTTCTACTTGCACTCACGTCTTTTGGAACGTGCTGCTAAATTGTCTGATGATCTTGGTGGTGGATCAATGACGGCTTTGCCATTCATTGAAACACAAGCAGGTGATATCTCAGCTTATATTGCAACAAACGTTATCTCTATTACCGACGGTCAAATTTTCCTTGAAAATGACTTGTTCTATTCAGGTGTACGTCCTGCCATTGATGCTGGTTCATCAGTATCACGTGTTGGTGGTGCCGCACAAATCAAAGCCATGAAGAAAGTAGCTGGTACTTTGCGTCTTGACCTTGCGTCATTCCGTGAACTTGAAGCCTTTACACAATTTGGTTCTGACCTTGATGAAGCGACTCAAGCAAAATTGAATCGTGGTCGTCGTACCGTTGAAGTTTTGAAACAACCATTGCACAAACCATTGGCTGTTGAAAAACAAGTTTTGATTCTCTATGCATTGACTCATGGTCATCTTGATGATGTTCCAGTTGATGATGTTCTTGATTTTGAAACTAAAATGTTCGATTTCTTCGATGCAAATTATGCAGATCTCTTGAACGTAATTACTGACACTAAAGATTTGCCAGAAGAAGCAAAACTTGACGAAGCGATTAAAGCATTCAAAAATACAACGAATTATTAATAAGGAGGCTAACTAATGGGAGCTTCACTTAACGAAATAAAAACTAAGATTGCGTCAACAAAGAAAACAAGTCAAATCACAGGTGCCATGCAAATGGTTTCTGCTGCTAAACTTCAAAAAGCAGAATCTCACGCTAAAGCTTTTCAGACTTATGCTGAAAAAGTACGTAAGATTACGACTGACTTAGTTTCAAGCGATAATGAGCCGGCCAAAAATCCGATGATGATTAAACGTGAAGTCAAAAAAACTGGCTATCTCGTTATCACATCAGATCGTGGGCTTGTTGGCGGTTACAATTCAAATATTTTGAAGTCTGTTATAAGTAATATACGTAAACGCCACACAAATGAGAGCGAGTATACAATCCTTGCACTTGGTGGTACGGGAGCGGACTTTTTCAAAGCCCGTAACGTCAAAGTTTCTTATGTTCTTCGTGGACTTTCAGATCAACCGACCTTTGAAGAGGTTCGGGCAATTGTTACAGAAGCCGTGGAAGAATATCAAGCAGAAGAATTCGATGAACTCTATGTTTGTTACAACCACCACGTGAACTCATTGGTAAGTGAGGCACGGATGGAAAAAATGTTACCTATTTCTTTTGATGAAAAAGGTGACGAAAAAGCATCTCTTGTAACATTTGAATTAGAACCAGATCGTGAAACAATCTTAAATCAGTTGTTGCCGCAATATGCTGAAAGTATGATTTATGGCTCAATTGTTGATGCAAAAACAGCAGAACATGCTGCAGGTATGACCGCAATGCGTACTGCAACAGATAATGCACATTCTGTCATTAATGATTTGACCATTCAATATAACCGTGCTCGTCAAGCTTCAATTACGCAAGAAATTACGGAAATTGTTGCGGGTGCTTCAGCGCTATAATTACTGTCAAACATTATTCTCAATGTTACGATTTATCAACTTGAGGAATAAATGTTCTGTCAGTAAAGGCTTTGAATTTTAATTACGTTTGTCAGTAAATTTTTACTGATGAACTTAAAAATGAATAGAAATTCTGTTGTTAGACAGAAAATAAAAACAGGAGGAAAAACATTGAGTTCTGGTAAAATTACTCAGGTTATCGGTCCCGTCGTTGACGTGGAATTTGGTTCTGATGCCAAACTGCCTGAGATTAACAATGCCTTGATTGTCTACAAAGATGTCAATGGTTTAAAAACAAAAATTACTCTTGAAGTTGCTTTGGAACTTGGTGATGGTGCAGTTCGTACGATCGCTATGGAATCTACTGATGGATTGACTCGTGGACTTGAAGTCCTTGATACAGGTAAAGCGGTCAGCGTTCCTGTTGGTGAATCTACTCTTGGTCGTGTTTTTAATGTCCTTGGTGACGTTATTGATGGTGGAGAAGATTTCCCTGCTGATGCAGAACGTAATCCTATCCACAAGAAAGCTCCAACTTTTGACGAATTGTCAACTGCAAATGAAGTTCTTGTAACAGGGATTAAAGTTGTCGATTTACTTGCCCCTTATCTTAAAGGTGGGAAAGTCGGACTCTTCGGTGGTGCCGGTGTTGGTAAAACCGTCCTTATCCAAGAATTGATTCACAACATTGCCCAAGAACATGGTGGTATTTCTGTATTTACAGGTGTTGGGGAACGTACTCGTGAAGGGAATGACCTTTACTGGGAAATGAAAGAATCAGGCGTTATTGAAAAAACAGCCATGGTCTTTGGTCAAATGAATGAACCACCTGGAGCACGTATGCGTGTTGCCCTTACTGGTTTAACAATAGCGGAATATTTCCGTGATGTTCAAGGACAAGACGTATTGCTTTTCATCGATAACATCTTCCGTTTCACTCAAGCCGGTTCAGAAGTTTCTGCCCTTTTGGGACGTATGCCTTCTGCCGTTGGTTACCAACCAACTCTTGCAACTGAAATGGGTCAATTACAAGAACGTATCACTTCTACTAAGAAGGGTTCTGTTACATCTATCCAAGCGATTTATGTCCCTGCCGATGACTATACTGACCCAGCGCCAGCTACAGCCTTCGCTCACTTGGACGCAACAACTAACTTGGAACGTCGTTTGACACAAATGGGTATCTATCCAGCCGTTGACCCACTTGCTTCATCATCACGTGCGCTTACACCTGAAATTGTTGGTGAAGAACACTATGAAGTTGCAATGGAAGTTCAACGTGTCCTTCAACGCTACAAAGAATTGCAAGATATCATTGCCATTCTTGGTATGGATGAATTGTCAGATGATGAAAAAATTCTCGTTGGACGTGCACGTCGTATCCAATTCTTCCTTTCACAAAACTTCCACGTTGCTGAACAGTTTACTGGTCAACCTGGTTCATATGTACCAATTGACAAAACAGTTCATGACTTCAAGGAAATTTTGGAAGGTAAATATGACGAAGTCCCTGAAGATGCTTTCCGTGGAGTAGGTCCAATTGAAGACGTACTTGCAAAAGCAAAATCAATGGGTTATTAATTCGATTTCTTATGAAATGACAAAGTGAAAATACATTATTGAATCGCAAAATTTACTGACAATAATTCTGTCAGTAAAAGTTGCTTCAACTTTTTAAAAGTTTGATTAACTCTTGTAATTTTGTTTTTTAAAGTATTTTTACGCTTTATAATTTAAATTTTCATAGAAAAAATTGGAGGATCGAATGTCTGAAAACGTCATGACACTTCAAGTGATTACCCCTGCTGGTGTGGTTTATGATCACCATGCAAACTATATTACTGCTCGGACTACAAATGGTGAAATTGGTATTTTGCCAAACATGATTTCGACAATTGCTGGACTTGAAATTGATGAACTTAAAGTTCGTCGTCCAGATGATGAGACACATGTAGATTACATTGCTGTTAATGGTGGAATTATCGAAATTAAAGATAGTCTCGTAACAATTGTTGCAGATTCCGCCGAACGTAATCGTGATATTGATGTTTCACGTGCCGAACGTGCAAAAATTCGAGCTGAAAAAGCACTTGAAGTTGCTAAAGCTGAGAAAAAATCCGATGAAATAAAACGCGTAGAAGTTGCATTGCATCGCGCGCTCAACCGTTTGAATGTTTCATCTCATAATTAAAAAGCACCTGCGGGTGTTTTTTTATGTAAGATTAAAATGTTGCAAAATCAAGACATTAATGTTAAAATTATAGTCAGTAATGATTTAAGGATCTAAGAAATAAGTGAGGAAGAATGTGATTCTTGATTATTGTCGAGAACTGTTTGATATATTAGAAAATTTAGAAGGACTTTTAAAGGGTTCAGAAGACTTAAGAGAAGATTATCGTAAAAAAATATCAGCCCAAATTGCTCGTCAGGCTTCTATTTTGGATATCTTTATTTCAATCGGGATGATTGTTTACTTCATGCCTGATAAAACAGTATTTTTTAGTAATCTGGTACCTGGAACAGGACCGGTTGATCTTTTTTTTAGAATTGGAAAGTCAACGAAAAACTAGACACGGAGTTAAGAGAATTTAAGAATTATATTTTTCAAAGTCTTTTGGCGACTTG